>CANNHA010000025.1 GCA_947504275.1 Flavobacteriales bacterium | reverse complement strand
TTCTATTTCAATGTATTGCTCAACGTCATCTTTCAATATTTGATTCAATTTCTTCAGAATAGATGATTTGGCTTTTGCGACAACTTCTGTTTCGTCTTTTCCTTCATAGCGCGGCGCATTGATCATCACAAACCAATTCTCGCCATACTCCGGTGCATCCTCTTTGACCAACTTGGAAGTAATGTTGACGTAAACCGTTACATCATCCACTACACGTTTGTCTTGAAAAATTCCTTTGAACTCTGCGGCATAATCATCGGCGAAGAAAAGATTGTGGACATCCAAATTGGGAAATTTCTTCTTCATGCCCCAGTAAAAAATAACGGCACTGGATGATCTTTCTTGTTTCAGAATCTTCTCGGGTCTTGGAAAATCTGGCAGTAATTTGTGATAGGTGAAGTGAGCATCTACGTTGGATACAACAACATCTGATTGAATGAATTTGTCATTCACTACAACACCCTTAACTTTTTGAAAACCAAAACTTTTACCTTTATCTAACTCTATGTGCTGTACAGGTGTATTAAGATGCACTGCTACTCCACTCTTCTCCAATAAGTATCCCAATGATTGGGTGATTTGATGCATCCCATGTTTGGGCAAAAACGCGCCAATGCCATGTTCCAAATGAGGTATCATACTCATCATAGCAGGAGTCTGATAGGGGTTGCTGCCATTATAAGTGGCGTATCGATTCATCAGTTGAACTGTCTTCAGATTCTTGAATCTCCGTTGATTGTATTGATGCAACGATCCCCTCAACGGCAACAATGGAATAGCCAACAATGCTTTCCAAAATCTTTTGGTTCGCCAAGGCAATCTTTTAAGACTAGCTTCCAAAAAAACAGGTCGTGTTGTATTATAAACCCAAGCTGCCTTTTCAAAATATTTCTTAACCACTGATAGTGATTCTCCCAATACATCGGACAATTCATGAGCGTATTGATCCGAATTCGCAGATGCTTTTAAGTATGTACCATCGGACCAGAAATAATGAGCGACAGGATCCAAACGGTGAAGGGGAAAATGAGAATCAAAATCCTCATCACATAAAGTGTACAATTCTTTGACCAACTCAGGCAAAGTAAAAAGGCTTGGTCCCAAATCAAAACGATAATTGCCCAATTGCTTTTGACTCAATTTCCCGCCAAGATGATCAGAAGCTTCATACAAGCTAACCTGAAAACCTGCTTTAGAAAGCCGAATAGCAGCTGCCATCCCCGCAACACCTGCGCCAATGACAACAGCCTTCTTCATCCATTAAAATCCTTGAATACCGTTTACTGTGGTGTATTTTAAGACAAGATTCTTATTGGGGTAAATTCTCTTGAAAGCACTTTGAACCATAATAGTAGCTTCGTGAAAGCCGCACAGAATCAATTTTAATTTACCGGGATAAGTATTGATATCGCCTATTGCATACAAGCCAGGAACATTGGTACTGTAGTCCAAAGTATTGACTTCGATAGAATTCTTATCTATGTTCAATCCCCATTCAGATAAAGGTCCCAATTTGGGAGACAAACCAAACAAAGGCAACCAATGGTCGGTTGATACAGTTTCTGGCTCACGCCCGTCAATATTGACAACGATTGATTCCAATTTATCTTCACCATTCAATCCAACTACTTCAGCATTGGTGACGAGTCTCATCTTTCCACTCTCACTCATGTCCATCACCTTTTGAACGCTGTCCAAGTGACCACGGAAACTGGTGGAACGGTGAATCAATGTAACATGCTCAGCTACACCATTGGCCAAGAAAATGGACCAATCCAATGCACTATCTCCTCCACCAGAAATAACGACACGTTTGCCACGGTAAAACTCCGGATCACGAACAATGTATTCAATTCCTTTGTCTTCAAAATCAGTAATGTTGACAATAGGTGGTTTGCGCGGCTCAAAGCAACCCAATCCGCCAGCTATGGCAACAATTGGTGCTTTGTGTTTGGTGCCTCTACTGGTGGTAACGATAAAGTTATCGTTCTCATCCTTCTCAAAAATTTCCGCTCTTTCGCCCAAAGTAAAAGTTGGTTTAAAAGGCTCGGCTTGCTTCATCAGATTGTCAATGAGGTCCCCTGCCAAAACCTCCGGAAAACCAGGTATATCATAAATGGGTTTCTTAGGATAGATTTCAGTCAATTGACCTCCAGGTTGAGGAAGAGCGTCAATCAAGTGACATTTTAATTTGAGTAATCCAGCTTCAAAAACTGTGAAAAGTCCGCAGGGTCCTGCGCCAATGATGATAATATCTGATTCAATCATGATAAAAAATATAAAGTTCAAAATTAGAAACGTAGCCTACTTTCAAAACACGAGTGAATAACATTTATCACATAGTATTGTTCATAATCCTGCTGTTAGTGACTATCAACAAATAAGCGCTGATAATCTTCAGCTAGTGATCTAGAGACCTTAACAAAATCAACATTATTATTGCTTGTACTAAAATTTGAAAGCGATGAACCTACAAGATATGGGCATTCCTGCCGTTGATTTGGCTGGATTTATTCACGGAAATCAAGAAGAAAAAATGGCTTTTGTTGCTGAATTGGGCAAGGCCTATGAGGATATCGGATTTGTTGCTGTAAAAAATCATTTGATCCAAAGTGATACTGTGAGTACTTTGTATTCTGAGGTTCAGAAATTCTTTGAATTGCCGGTAGATCAAAAGATGAAATATGAAATTCCGGGTTTGGCAGGTCAGCGCGGTTACACTTCTTTTGGAAAGGAGCATGCCAAAGATTCTAATGCCGGCGACTTGAAAGAGTTTTGGCATTTTGGACAACAAGTAACGGACAATGACCCTATAAAATCTGAATATCCGGACAATGTTTTTACAGATGAATTACTTGGTTTTAACGAGGTTGGAATTCAAGCCTACAAGGATTTGGAAAATACTGGTCGTTACATGTTGCGGGCCATTGCCCTTTATCTGGGTATGGATGAATTTTATTTCGATTCAAAAATTCACAATGGCAATAGTATTTTAAGACCGATTCATTATCCCCCTATTACCCAAGAACCAAAGTCAGCTGTTAGAGCTGGCCAACATGAGGATATCAATCTTATTACGTTATTGATTGGTGCTAGTGCCGAGGGTTTGCAGGTATTGAATAAAAAAGGAGAATGGGTGGATGTCACTGCCCTGCCCGATCACATTGTAGTCAATGTGGGTGATATGTTGCAACGCTTGACAAATGGAAAACTCAAATCCACAACGCATAGAGTAATCAATCCTCCAAGAGAAAAGTGGAATACACCTCGTTACTCCATCCCATTTTTCTTGCATCCCAGAAGTGAAATGTCATTGGACTGTTTGGAAAATTGTATTCCGGAAGGAGAGCAGGCCAAATGGGAGCCAATAACTGCTGGAACTTATTTGATGCAACGCTTGGAAGAAATTGGATTGGCCAAATGAAGATAAGATTGTCCGAAAAAAAGATTCGGGTTCGATTTTCTACTTTGGATAAATCTGAATGGATGCTTAATGGAAGTTGTCATTTAGATTTACATCCCTATTTTCGTTTTGACTTCTTGTGCAAAGATGATGTCGCTGACTTTTTAGAATTAATTGAGGATAGGACAGTAGCGCATTTAAACAAGTCCTTATTCGAAGAATTTTTATCGAATGAAGTGGAGCGTTATTCTTTTCGATTCAATGATGTTGTTGTGGATATTGAAAAAGATTACCCATGCTCACATCAAGAAGTCAAAAGTGATTTTACATTTTCAAGACCCTTGTAAATGTTGATTGACAACCACGGTAGAACTTTTGGCTATATCAGAATAGGACTGACTGATCAGTGCAATCTGCGTTGCCAATATTGTATGCCTGCAGATGGTTTGTCTTGGATACCCAAAAAAGAATTGATGTCATTGGAAGAGCTGAGGCAAATTCTTCAAATGATAAAAGGTTGGGGAATCAAAAAGGTTCGGTTTACGGGAGGTGAGCCATTGGTAAGAAAAGATTTTCTGGATATTCTATCCAGTGCCAATGCGCTGAATTTTGATTCGCTGCACCTTACGACCAACGGTGTCTTAACAGAAAAATATTTACCTGATTTGAAAGGCAATGGTATTGATCAAATCAATTTTTCTCTTGACAGTTTGAATCCCAAAAAATTTGAAAGCATTACAAGAAGAGATCAGCTGTCAACAGTCTTATCATCTATCCAAAAAGCTTTGCGATTGGGATTCAAAGTCAATGTCAATACTGTTTTATTGAGTGATACCACTGTGGAAGAGTGCTTGGCTCTGATGAAATGGAGTTTCAACCAAGGCATTCATTTGCGATTTATTGAAGAGATGCCCTTCAATGGCCAAGGCAAACAACCTGATTGGCATTGGAACTGGCGACGAATTGAGGATATGTTCTTTCATCATTATCCAGAACTTGTTAGAAATCAAAAAGCACCTCACGCAACTTCAGTTTCTTTTGGTCTTTCCAATCAAATAGGAAGCATTGGATATATCGCTGCCTACAGCAGAACATTTTGCGGTACTTGTAATCGATTGCGCCTAACACCAGAGGGGCATCTTTACCATTGTTTGTACAGTGAAAAATACTATCATCTGTTGTTAGCATTGCGAAGCGGAAAAACGCAAGATGAGATCTACCAAGAAGTGAGTGAATTTGTAAAAGGTAAATCCATCAATGGATTTGAGGCTGAAAAAGAGAATCAAAACTTTGGAATGAGCATGGCAAGAATGGGAGGATAATATGATAAGTGTTACAGAAGCGCAGCAAATATTATCCAACATCTCCATGAATTGGGGTACCGAGAAAATTTCTTTTTCGGAATGTGATGGAAGGTTTTTAGCTGAAAATATTTTAGCAGACAGGGATTATCCTCCATTTGATCGAGCCATGATGGATGGATTTGCCATACGTTTTGCAGATTGGCAAAAAGGACAACGTACTTTTTCTTATCAACACCAACAATGGGCAGGTTCACCTTTGATCTCATTGTTAGATGAAGAAGCTTGTGAGATAACTACCGGCGCTTCTGTCCCCAATGACTTTGATGTTGTTATTCCAGTTGAAAAAGTTATCATGGGCAATAATGGAACTTTTACTTGCCTGGATATAGACAAAATCAACAGTGGATGGAATATTCAAAAGCAAGGTATTGAGTATAAGCAGGATGACACAGTGCTGCAAAAAGGAACGGTGATTACCCCTGCAGTAAAGGCAGTATTGGCCTCATGTGGAATTTTAGAACCCTTAGTGCATAAGCAACCTTCTATTGCCATTGTATCTACAGGAGATGAGTTGGTTCCTATACATACAAGTCCACTGCCCCATCAAATTAGGACATCCAATGCGCATGCATTAGAAAGTTTGGTTAAATCATTTGGTTCAAAAATTTCCACTTTTCATTTGAACGATAATCCTGAGGAGATTGAAACTTGGATGTCAAAAAATGCTTTGACTTTTGATATTCTCTTGTTCTCCGGTGGCGTGTCTAAGGGTGGTAAAGATTATTTACCGTCGTTGTGGAGAGAATCAGGATTTAATGAACTATTTCATGGAATAAAGCAAAAACCAGGAAAACCCATGTGGTTGGGAATAAAGGAAAATACCATTCTATTTGGGTTCCCAGGTAATCCAGTTTCAACTTTGACATGTGCCATTGCTTATTTGTTGCCTTGGATGAAGAAGCAATGGACAGATCAAAGTAATTCACACAATATCACAATCAATGAGACAATCATTGCCCATAACCAATTGGACCTTTGGATTCCTGTTGTTATTGATAACAACCAATTTCAAACTTTAGCCTATAAAGGTAGCGGCGATCTTATTGGGTTTTCAGCTTTGAAGGGTATCATCCATGTAAATGCTAACAATTCCATCAGCAATAAATCTCAAGAATATCGTTTTTACCCTATAACAATCTTTTAATTTCACTAAATGAAATCAACCAAGAAGCTTTTCATTGCCATTTTATGGTGCTCAGCATTTTTTCAAACTAATGCTCAAACTGACAACACCAAATCACTCAATGTCTTTATTCGTTGCAGTGCTTGGTGTTACACTGATTATTTGAAGACTGAAATTACTTGGGCTAATTTTGTTCAAGATCAATTTGTGGCTGATGTCAACCTACGCATCAGTGCTTTGGAAACGGGAAGTGGCGGTTTTGAGTATCAGTTAATATTTGAAGGAAACAACAAAATCAAACATTTGATTGATACCGTTCAGTTCAACACCAATGCCATTAATACAGACAATGAAATTCGAGAAAAACTAAAAAATCATGTTTCTATGGGATTGGTTCGGTATGCCTTACAAATGGAAAAAATCAACTCCCTGCAAGTGGTATCCAATGATAGTTTAGAATTAAATGAGATGGGAATAGGCAGTAATCCAACTGAAGATCCTTTCAATGCTTGGGTTTTTAATTTCAGTGTTAATGGATACAGCAATGGTCAAGATACTTATCGATCTACCAGCATGGGCGGAAATTTATCCGCCAATCAAAACAAAGAAACCCATAAGATAAGAATTGGCAGTTATTACAACAACAATATTCAGCGTTATAACTATATGGGTTTCAAAGACAAATTTGTTAGAGAAACCTATTCCGGTTACTTCTATTATGCCAAGACCATTACACCACACTGGTCTTTCGGAACTTTTCACATGTATTCACACAGTGATTATGAAAACATAGAAAACAGCTTCTCTCATAACGTTGCTTTTGAGTACAATATTTTTGATTTCAAAGAATCACAGACCAAACAACTTACCATATCATCTTACATTGGAAGCCAATACAATCATTACCAGGACACCACCATCTATCTGAAAACAAAAGAGTGGCGCCCCTCTGGCCAATTAAATGTGAATGGATCTTTTAATCAAACTTGGGGATCATTTGGTATTGGTGTCAATACACAGTTTTTCCTTGACAATGTTGAACAAAATACCACCAACATCAATTTGGAATTGAATGCGCGTATTTACAAAGGTTTATCCATTAATTTTTACGGCTACTACTCATTGATTAGAAATCAGATTTATCTGCCCAAACAAAATGCTAGTTTAAATGAAGTTTTGTTGCAGCAACAAGCGGTGGCAACCAATTACTCTTATTACTATTCTGTAGGATTGAACTACCGTTTTGGTTCCATTTTCAATAACGTTGTCAATACTCGCTTTGACAATGAATTATAATATATAGTTTGTAATCAGTGAGGGCGGCTTTACCATCATTCCCAATCGCAAATGATGTACGATTTTGGATTGCTTTTTTCTTTGTTATCCGCTTGATCGGTATTACCAATCCTCCGCTCGAAGTTGGACACAATTGGCGACAAACGACTGTCACAATGGTTGCACGCAATTTCCAAGAGGTTGACAACAATATCTTGTATCCTAGAATTGATTTCGCTGGAGAAAAGACAGGAATAACAGGAATGGAATTTCCAATATTGAACTACCTTATTTATGGAGCTTCAGAATTTTTTGGTTATGCCCATTGGTATGGCAGATTAATCAATCTTATTGTATCCAGTTTTGGTTTATGGTTTTTCTATCGACTAGTATCCGAGTTTTTTAAAGCACCCATTGCCTTGTACTCCACATTGATTTTGTCAGTTTCTATTTGGTTTCAATTTTCAAGAAAAATTATGCCCGATACCTTTGCCATGTCTCTGATCATGGCGGGCATGTATTATGGTGTCAAATTCTTGAAGGGCAATGAAACCAGGAAGAATTGGACTTCATTGCTCTTGTATTTCATCCTAATAATGCTTGGTGTTTTGGCAAAATTGCCAACTGGATATTTATTGGTTGTATTTATTGTTTTGTTTTTTGATAAAAACATTCTTTTGCAACGCAAAATCATTTTGTCATTTGTAACCTCTTTAGCATTAATTCCATCTGTTTTATGGTATTTCTATTGGGTTCCGTTATTGGTTGATAATTATGGATTCTGGCATTTTTTTATGGGAAAAAGCATGCGAACTGGTTTTGCAGAGATCCTTGATAACGCACAAGCAACTTTTCAAAAATTCTATGATACCGCTTTGAAGTTTACAGGATTTGCTTTTTTTACTTGGGGTTTCATGCAGGCATGGATGAGTAGAGATAAAAAAATACTTTGGATTTTTTTCGCTGCACTTTCTTTATTCACCATCATTATTTTCAAAGCTGGATATACTTTTCCTCACCACAACTACTACATCATTCCATTTGTGCCTGTGATGGCTTTGATCGCGGGATATGGATTAACCACAATAGCTTCTCAGCGATGGAGATTGATTATCATTATTGCAATTGCAATTGAAGGTATTGCCAATCAACAACATGATTTTTTCCTTAAAGACAAACAAAAAGAACTGCTCTCCTTGGAAGCTGATTTGGCTTCCATCAGTCAACCAGCTGATCTCATTGCAATCAACAGCGGCGACTTCCCTACTCCCATGTATTTTGCCCACCGAAAAGGTTGGATTTTAAGAAATGAAGATTTATTAAATGAAACTTACATGGAAGATTTGAAGCGCAAAGGATTGAAGTTCATTGTTGTATTGCACAGCAACAATGCAAATAATGAATTCAATAAGAATTTCAAGATTTTATTGGATGCAGACGCTTATTCAATTTATCAATTTTGAAGTCAACATTTTCACTAGCAATATTGTTATTCTCTTGTTTTACACAAGTAATCATGGCACAATCACCCAACGAAAATCCTCTTCTTTCTTATTGGAGAGCAGAAGATAGCATAACCAAAACACCCTTGTCCAATGGAAAATATGTCAATGAAGAATTTCCTTTTCAACCCGATTACAAAGCTTTTAGGAAATGGAAGAATGAAGTGAACCCTTATCTAGCTGAAAAGAAAACATCCACCTGGAAGGTTCCGGTTCAAACACCTGTTTTTGATTTCAATACAACTGAGGATTATTGTGTTTGGTTGGGACATTGTACTTTTCTCATTCAATTGGATGGAATCAGATTGATTACCGATCCTGTTTTTAACGCTGCTACCATTTTCTACCCAAGGAAGAGTGTTCTGCCCTACAACATCAAAGAACTTCCTTCCATCGATTTCATCTTGCTTTCACATGACCATAGAGATCATTGCGATTTCTCATCACTGCGAAGTATCAAAAGCAAAAATCCAGATGTAATGGTATTAACCGGACTTAAGATGGAGAGTCTCTTGAAAGGAACTTTCAAAAAGGATAAAATTGTCTGCGCAGGTTGGAATCAACAATACATGGATAGTCCGCTATCCATCATTTACACCAGCGCTCGCCATTGGTCTAAACGTGGATTTTGGGATTTCAATGATCGACTTTGGGGAGGTTTTGTCATTAATAGTAAAAACAAGTCGATCTACTTTTCGGGTGACACCGGATATGGAAGTCATTTCAAAAAAATCGGAGAAAGGGTTTCCATTGATTATGCCTTGATGGGCATTGGAGCATATCAGCCAGAATGGTTTATGGAAAGCAACCACATCAGTCCAACCAATGCCATACAAGCATTTGATGAAATGAATGCAAAGTATATGGTTCCTATGCACTACGGTTGTTTTGATTTGAGCAATGAAAGTATGGAAGATCCCATCAGGGTTTATCGAAATGTCAAAGCGAACCATCCCAAAAAAGACCGACTCCTAATACCACAGTTGGCTGAGAATATTTTTTTGATGCATCCTTAATGCACACCTCAAATATCCTGTAAATTGCAGGTTGGTAAATGTTTAGGCAATCATCCGGATATCATCAATTGGCATTCATGCTTTTGGCCATGCTTATTGGTGTTTGGGTAATCTCACAATTCTCATTTCAATCTCCAATTTTAAAACGTTTGGACTATCTCTCCGAGATAAAGGTCAACAATGTGCAAAAATCCGCACAGAATGAATGGGCGAAATACAAGAACAAAAAGAAAGAAGATAAGGACAGCTTTGAAGGTCAAAGAGAAGTCGGAAACAAACTCAAACGATTTTTTCAATATCTAGATACACTGAAAGAAAAGGGTGGCAGCTGCCACATTGCCTACTTTGGGGATTCTCAAATAGAGGGCGATTTGCTTACGCAAGGTTTACGCGCAAGAATCCAGAAAAAATATGGTGGAAATGGTATTGGTTGGATGCCCATCACCTCTATTGTTGCTGGTTTCAGAGTAACCATTAATCATGGTTTTAATGAGCTTTGGAATGTCACTGACTTTTTAAGTTATCATAAAAAACAACCATTTCCTGTAGGTCCAACTGGTCAAGTATTTGGAGGCAATCCCGGAGCACGTTGCAACTATACTGCAAAGTCCTACCCTTTTCAAAAGGCGCAATTGATAGCTCACCCCAAATCATTCGGTAAGATCAAATTCACTTTTGATCAAAAAGAAATGACTTTGAATTGGCCCGATACATTGAATCCTAGTTTTGTTCATGATCTTTGGTCTGAACCTTTCAAAAAAATGACCTTGAATGTGGAAGAAGGTCAACCCAAATTGTACGGAATTAATTTTGAAAAAGGAGATGGTATTTATGTCGATAATTTTGGTTTTCGAGGCAACTCAGGAAACTCTTTGAGTTTGCTGAACATAGAAATGATGCAGGCCGTTGACAGTGCCATCAAAACACCGCTGGTCATTTTACACTATGGTTTAAATGTCATCGGTCACGGCGTTGAGGATTACCGCAATTATGAAATCACCATGGGTCGTTCTATAGAGCATGTCAAAAAATGTTTTCCAAATTCAGATATCCTTCTCATCGGCATGACTGATAAGGCTTACAAAGAGAATGGCACATGGGATACAGATCCAACGGTTCTTCATCTTTTGCGCAGTCAGGAAAAAATGGCCGCAAAACATGGCATCGCTTACTTTAGTTTATTTGAAGCCATGGGTGGTCCAGGATCAATGCGCAGTTGGGTTCAAGATTCAATTCCCAAATTAGCCAACAATGATTACACACACATGACCCACAAAGGGTCTGATTATCTTGCTCAATACATTTACCAATATTTACAGGACTCTTATGCATACTACTTGGACACTAAAAAATAACCTTAACACAGGCCTTTTCATTCTGGCTATGTTCTGCATAGGTGTAACGACCTTTGGTCAGCGCATTTCATTAAACGACAGTCTCAATGGAGTCACCGCAGAACTTGAGAATCGTTTTGGTATTAAAAAACAACTCAATGGTGACCTATTCATTTTACACTTAGGCGATAGCCACATTCAACCAGGCGGAATGACCATCCCTCTTTCAGAAGCCGTTCATTCTGTTTATGGCAATGCAGGATACGGTTTGGCTTTTCCCTATCAAGTAGCCAAAACCAATGGGCAAGATGGTTACCAAACCAAATCCAATGTAGCTTGGGAAGTGAGTAAAATCATACATTCCAAAAAGCAATTTCCTGTGGGTGTCAGCGGATACACCATCCACACCAAGGATGCCAATGCCAAGATTACTTGGGAATTTGATTCACTTTCTTATGACAATCAAGTCCAAAAGATTGAATTGTTCCATGGCAATGTTTTGGATTCCAACTTCCAATATCAAATTGTGAGTGAGTTTGGAGAGTACGCAAAACCACAGCGCCATTTGTCAGATGCATGCCACAGTGTTTTTATTCTGGAAAGACCAACCTACGTCTTTGACCTTTTGCACGAGCAACAGTTTGCGTTTCAAACTTCCTCTACCCTATACGGCGTGAAAGTTAGCAATGGTGATCCGGGTGCCATTGTTTCTGCTATTGGCGTCAATGGTGCCACTTATCAACATTATTCTGAAAGCTTAGAGTTTCGAAATCAATTGGAAAAATTGCAACCCGATGTGGTTGTCATTTCATTGGGTACCAATGAAGCTTTTCAATTCGGAGATTTTGATGACACCACCTTTTTTGATCAAAGCTTGAATTTAATTCAAATGATCAGTAGTCTTGAATCACAGCCTATTATTGTTCTGACAACTCCTCCTGCAGTTAGTAAAGTTCAATACAAGAATAAAAAGTCATATTTCATCCCCAATCCATTGGTTCCTCGTGTAAGAGCTGTAATCATGGATATCGGTTTACGTTTAGACATCCCTATTTATGATTTATACTCCTACATGGGAGGTGAAGACAGCATGAAAAATTGGGCGCAATTGGGAATGACCGATAAGAAAAGAATTCATTTCTCTCCCAAAGGCTATCGCATTTTAGGAGAAGGTATGCGCAATGCCATGGACAATCACTTACCTCAATAGCAGATGAACTTCAACAGTGAAACTTTTCAATTGTTGCTGAATCAATTGGTGTATCAAGCAGATTCGCCTTTGGTTTTTAATTCCTCATTCTTTCTTTTCTTTTTCACCTTCTTTTTTTCTGGCTATGCACTGTTGTACAAAAAAACAACGTGGCGATTAAGTTGGGTAGTTTTGTTCTCCTTGTATTTCTTTTACAAGGCATGTGGTTACTACGTGGGCCTGATCCTTTTGGCCTCAGTTGTGGATTTTTACATCAGCCATTGGATTGATCAAAGCAAGAATACCAAAAAGAAAAAAGGTCTTTTAATTTTTAGTATTGTCCTGAACCTTGGATTGCTGTTTTATTTCAAATACACAGATTTCTTTATTCAGCTTTGGAATCAATGGGGAGATCACCAAGTTTCATACTTGTACTTAATACTTCCCGTGGGAATTTCTTTTTACACCTTTGAGAATTTGAGTTACACAGTTGATGTCTATCGCGGACATTTCAAGCCTGTTAAAAAATGGTTGGATTACATTTTCTTCTTGTCCTTTTTTCCAAAATTGATGATGGGCCCTATCGTCAGGGCTGCTGATTTTTTACCGCAAACCAGACAACAATGGACATTGAAAAAAGATGACATTGCATTTGGTTTTTTCTATATTTTCTCCGGTTGTTTCAAAAAAGTGGTTATCAGTGATTACCTATACAATCAAATTGTTTCGGTTGTTTTTGATGACCCCACACGTTACAATGGTATTTACAATTTAACCGCAGTTTACGCATATGCATTGGTCATTTATTGCGATTTCAGCGGATACTCAGATATGGCCATTGGTATAGCTCGTTGGATGGGATTGAAAATAGACACCAACTTCTTGGCGCCATATCAAAGCAAGTCCATCACTGAATTTTGGCGACGATGGCATATTTCCCTTTCTTCATGGCTTAGAGACTATTTGTACATCCCATTGGGAGGTAACAGAAAGGGATTATTCAGAACATACGTTCACCTTTTCATAACCATGCTTTTGGGTGGATTTTGGCATGGAGCCAATTGGACCTTCATCATTTGGGGCGCTCTACATGGCGGGGCTTTGGCCATAGATAAATGGCGCCTGGATTTTTTCAAAAAACGAAACATCCATTTTCAACTTCCTGCAGCAGTATCCATTTTTCTAACCTTTCATTTTGTCGTTTTTTGCTGGATTTTCTTTGGCCCTGATTCTTTAGAAAAGAGTACAATTGTATTGAATCAAATCATATACAATTTTGATCTTTCAACCCTAATGGCATTTATGACACATTACCAGCCTGTTTTGTGGATGATAGCAGGTGCTGTTTTACTGCATCAATTGCCATTATCGTGGAACGAGAAAATCATTGATTGGCTCAGTCGCCAAAATCAATGGGTCTATGTCTTTTTAGGAATAGGCATGTTGATGGTCTTTGCTTATTACAAGTCAGACAACATTATTCCTCCTATTTACCTACAATTCTAAAAGATCAATGTTTGGTAATTGTAGTACCATTCTCATCCACCCTCACAGCAACAACTTCATCTCTGAAAAGGATTCTGAATGTATAGGCCTTCCATTGCTTAGGAAGCATTGCATGAAATGACAATTCGCCATTCTTTAAACGCATGCCGCCAAAACCTTGAACAATGGACATCCAAGTTCCGGCCATTGAAGTGATATGCAATCCTTCATGCGCCTCGTGGTTGTAATCGTCCAAATCCAATCGTGAAGTACGCATGTACATTTCAATGGCCTTTTCTTCATACCCCAACTTGGCCGCCAAAATGCTATGCACACATGGAGACAAACTGGACTCATGCACTGTCATGGGTTCGTAAAAATCAAAGTTGGCCTTAATCACCTCATCACTGAATCGATCCTCAAAGAAATACAACCCCTGCAAAATATCTGCTTGCTTTATAAAACAACTTCGTAAAATGCGATCCCAACTCCAATGCTGATTGATGGGACGCTCTGCAGGATTGAGGTCTGATGCTTTCATCAATACTTTATCCAAAAATCCATCTTGCTGCAAGAAAATTTGACCATTCTCATGAAGTGGATAATGCATCTTGGCGACGATACTCAACCATTCAGCACCCTCTTCCATTGACCAATTCAAATCCATGACCGCTCTATCGTATTGCTCCTGATGTTTGCCCTTCAGTCCTTCGATACAATCATAAGCATACTCCAAACACCACATCGCAATGTAATTGGTGTACCAATTGTTATTGACATTATTCTCATACTCATTGGGTCCTGTTACACCATGCATCACATATTGCTTCTTATGCTCACTCCAATGCACCCTTTGTGCCCAGAATCGAGCGATACCCAAAAGCACTTCCCAACCGGTTTCATTGACATATGTTTCATCACCAGTATATTGGGTGTAGTTGTAAATGGCATAAGCAATGGCACCATTTCTGTGAATTTCCTCAAAGGTAATTTCCCATTCATTGTGGCACTCTTCACCATTCATGGTGACCATGGGATACAACGCTGCCCCATTGGTGAATCCTAACTTTTGTGCATTTTCTATGGCCTTGCCCAATTGCTTGTGGCGATAATGCAAGAGCTGCTTGGCCACTTCCTGATTCTTGGTGGCCATGTAAAAAGGAATGCAATACGCCTCGGTATCCCAATAGGTAGATCCACCGTATTTCTCACCGGTAAATCCTTTGGGACCAATGTTCAATCGCGCATCGGTTCCTGTGTAAGTTTGATTCAAATGGAAAATATTGAAACGAATTCCTTGCTGTGCTTCGTCGTTGCCTTCAATGACAATGTCCGCCATCTCCCATATTTTGGCCCAAGCCGCAGTATGATTCTCTAACAATGTTGAATAACCCGTTTGTTGTGCTCTACGACAATGGACCTTAGATTGTTCAATAACCTCATTGGAATACAAAGAATTTTCCAATCCAATGAATTTTTGCAATATAGCTGTTTCATGCAACTGCAGTTGACCGATGTAACTTGAGGAAACAAAAGATTCTTCATGAACATCATTCGACCATGACAATCCTGATGTTTCATGGCTCATGGATACAGCCAAATCAAACCCTGTTTTTTTGGTTTTGGACGCTACATAGCCATTACCCTTTTCAACCGAGGATGAAATGGGATCCCAAAAAATTTCATCATAATTGGCATCGTGATTCTTGACATTGCCATCGATGGATGAAATCAGCTCTAAGTTCACACCATTGCTCAAAGCCTCGACTCTGATTTCGATGGCTGCAATGCTTTCATCGGCCATGCTGATAAATCGCTGGAAAGAAAAACGACAATCTATTCCATTGGAAAAATGAGCGATAAAAGTTCGTGTCAATACACTACGCTGCATATCCAATTCACGCGTGAAATCAGAAACCCTTGCTGTTGCTAGGTCCAACTCTTCTCCATTTACCAAAACTCGAACACCATGCCATGCAGTAGCGTTCAATACTTTTGCAAAATACTCTGGATATCCATTTTTCCACCAACCCACGCGCGTCTTGTCTGGATAATAAACACCCGCGACATAAGAGCCTTTTAAATGCTTTCCGCTATAATGTTCTTCATGATTGGCGCGTTGGCCAAATTTACCGTTTCCAAGACTAAATATACTTTCTGAACTTTGGTGATATCTAGCATCAAATCCCTTCTCGATAATCTTCCACGGATCTGTTTTCAAATACTGAATCATACAAATGCTGTATTAATGACTGAAAAATTTATTGTTCAATAACGCAATGGTAATAAAAGACAAATCAGGAACCACAAAATCCGCTTGTTTCAAATCGTCTGGCTGACCTATTCCTACGCAAGAAAATCCTCCAGTCTTTGCAGCTGCGACTCCACTGACGGCATCTTCAAAAACAATGGTTTCTGAAGGTGAAACATTCAATGCCTCAGCACCACGAATAAAAACTTCTGGATCTGGTTTTGATTTTGAAACAATGTTGCCATCAATGACCACATCCAATAAATGGGCAATTCCCAATTTCTCTATGATAAGAGGAGCATTTTTGGATGCAGATCCCAAACCGGTCTTGATACCGGAGGCTTTCAATGATTGCAGCAGAGCCGTTGTTCCGGGCAAGGCGTCTTCAGGGGTCAATTCAGCCACTAACAAAAGATACCAATCATTCTTGTCTTTCATCATCTGAAATTTTTCCTCTTCAGAAAAATTGCGATCTGACTTGGACAAGATATAATTCAAACTCTCCAATCTAGAAAGTCCTTTCAATTGTTCATTGTCTTGCTGGGTGAAAGTCACTCCGATGCGTTCTTGCGCAAGTCTTTGCCAAGCAGCAAAATGATGGCGTGCTGTATCTACCAGCACACCGTCTAGATCAAACAAACAAGCTGACAGCATGCGCTATGAAATCGCGTTAGCAAAAACATACTTGACATGGTAATCCACCAACCCATCAATAGGCTTCTTGATTACACGTCCAAGATGTATACCTTCTTGCTGCGCTGCAATTTCCAAACAATGCTTGAAATAGTGAGAAATAGAACCTACAAAATGCACAGGAGCCGTTTCCCAGTTGGAAAAACACTTGACATGAATGTCAATGAATTCACGCATACCACGAACCACCCAATTAATCACATGCGGATGATGCGAATGCTCTCCAATAAAACGTGTAAAACTGGCTAAGAAAACATTTGCGTTTGGCTCACGATAAACACGTGAGATAAATTCATCTTTTGAAATAGAAAAAGTTGCTTCAAATGCCTCCTTCAAATCAGTCGGCAACTTGCGGTAGAAATATTCTCGCAATAAGATTTTACCAAAGTAACTACCTGATGCCTCATCACCCAAAATAAAGGCCAATGATGGAACCTCTTCGTGAATTTCTTTTCCATCAAAAGAGCAACTATTGGATCCTGTTCCCAAAATACAAGAAATACAATCTTGACCATCATAGGTGGCGTATGCGCAACCAACTAAATCGTGATCAACCACAATTTCAGCATTGGTAAAAACCTTCTTTAGTCCTCTTTCAATGATCGCACACATTACATCAGTACTGCTTCCTGCACCATAAAAATAAATGTTTTGCACCTTCCCAGCATACAAAGCCAATGGTGCATTACCACGTATGGAAGATTCAACAACAGCCTCATCATGGAAATAAGGGTTTAATCCCATGGTTTCAAAATTTCCCAAGCGTTTACCTTGCTTGTCAATCAGGGCCCAATCGCATTTAGTGGATCCGCTGTCTGCAATTAAAATCATTTTCTTCTTGTTTTGGTTTTGAAAACAATGAAAAACAAAACCGAGAATTGAATCCGATTCTGTTATTTCATTGTCTATTTATTGTTCATTATCATTAAGTTCTTTATGACCACTGAGTTACCAATTCCACAACACGCTCTGAGTATCCTGCTTCATTATCATACCAACCCATCACTTTTACCAAATTCCCATTGGCAGAGGTCAAATCAGCATCGAAAATACAAGAATGTCTGTTACCTACAATATCGATGGAAACGATTGGGTCTGTGCAATATTCAATGATGCCTTTCATCTCGTTCTCAGCAGCTTTTTTTATGGCCGCATTGACTTCGTCTTTGGTTACGTTTCTTTTCAAAATAACCACCAAATCAGTCAATGATCCATCTGGCGTGGGAACACGAACAGCAACGCCATCCAATAAACCTTTCAACTCTGGCAAAACTTCACCAACAGCCTTGGCTGCACCTGTAGATGTAGGAACCATGCTCAAAGCTGCTGCTCTGGCTCTTCTCAAATCTTTGTGTGGGGCATCTTGCAAACGCTGATCAGCAGTGTAGGCATGCACCGTAGTGATGTAACCCTTTTCAATTCCAAAGGTATCATTCAATACTTTGGCCATTGGTGCCAAACAATTGGTTGTGCAAGAAGCATTGGACAAAACCACATCTTCAGCAGTAATGTCTCCGTCATTTACACCCAAAACGATGGTCTTGATTCCTCCTGAGGCCGGAGCAGAGATGACTACTTTCTTGGCACCTGCTGTAATGTGCTTGTGCGCTCCTTCTTTGTCTGTGAAAATTCCAGTAGATTCAATGACAACATCCACATTCATTGCAGCCCATGGCAATTGCGCTGGATCTTTCTGAGCTATTACTTCAATGCGCTTACCGTTAACAATCAAAAAGTTGCCATCTGCTGCAACATCAGCCTTTACTCTTCCATGAATACTGTCATACTTTAACAAGTGAGCCAATGTTTTAACATCCGTCAAATCGTTGATAGCTACGACATCCAAACCTTCTTTTTCAATGATACTTCTGAAACACATTCTTCCGATGCGTCCAAAGCCATTTATTGCAATTCTTTTCATTTTTTAATTTTGTTTTTTGGAACAAATGTTCCGTTATTATTTAAATCGAAAGAATGCGGGCAATGCGCAACTCATCACGATTAGGCATATTTCTCCTCGTGATACTTTCTTCAAGAGATGTATAGGTTTCTTGGTCATTGACAAGACCTACCATCACGTCTTTTCTTCCTTGTAAAATTCCCTCAACAGCAGCAACTCCCATACGGCTTGATATTACCCTATCATAACAACTGGGTGCACCACCTCGCTGCAGGTGTCCTAAGACGGATACGCGCGTTTCATACTCCGCGTATTTCTCAGTAACCTTTTTGGCCAATTCATAAGCTCCACCACTCTTGCTGCCTTCTGCAACAATCACGATACTGCTCGACTTGCCGCTTTCCTCACTGGCTTTCAATGTATCTACCAACTCATCCACGCTCATTTCATCTTCTGGTAAAATAATGGCAATGGCTCCAGCAGCGATTCCAGCCTTTAAAGCAATGAAGCCACTGTTGCGGCCCATCACCTCAACAAAAAACAATCGATTGTGTGAGGTGGCCGTATCCCTGATGCGATCAACTGCGTCCACCACTGTGTTGGTGGCAGTATCAAAACCAATGCAGTGATCTGTTCCATACAAATCATTGTCAATGGAACCGGGAATACCCATGACCGGAATCCCATGTTCTTGGTACAACAAATGTGCTCCTGTGAAAGTGCCGTTTCCTCCAATGGTAATCAATGCGTCTATGCCGTGCTTCTTTAATTGCTCCGCCGCTTTGACTCTTCCCTCAGCCTCGTAAAACTCTTTGCTTCGCGAACTTTTTAGAATCGTACCTCCCCTGCCCAAAATGCGGGCTACTGAACGTTCATTCAATCGCTTAAAATCTCCTGCAATCAATCCTGTGTACCCTTGAAAAATACCATCCACTTCGATGTTGTGAAATACACACGCCCTAACCACCGCACGTATTGCAGCGTTCATTCCGGGGGCATCACCACCACTGGTGAGCACGCCTATTCGCTTTATGCCATTGTTATTCATTATCGCAAATATAACAAAATTTCAAGTTAGTGTATTTTTTACACTAACTATTTTTCAACATCCCGTATTTTCGCAACAAACTACCATAAAAACCCTCAAATAAAATGGATGTATCGGTTGACTGCGTTGTCTTTGGATTTGATGATGACGAATTAAAAGTTCTTCTCATTGAGCAGAAGCAACCCGATGGAAAAACTATCAAACCCCAAAAAGCGGTGCCTGGCGATTTGGTTCAAGAAGACGAAGGGCTCAATGAAGCGGCGCAACGCATCCTCAAAGAATTAACCAGTCTTCAGGGCATCTACCTCAAACAGTTTCACTCCTTTGGTGACCCTAACCGAGTAAGTGGTTTAAAAGACCGCGATTGGTTGCGCAGCTTTAGAACACATCCTGAAAGAAGGGTTATTACTGTGGGTTACTACTCGTTGGTAAAGATGGACGATTTCAATCCACAAGCCGCCTCCTTTGCAAAGAAGGCACAATGGGTAGATGTATACAAGATTCCCTATTTGGCATTTGATCACAACGAGATTGTCGCTGAGGCCCTGAAGGTTTTGCGTCATGAATTGATGGCTGATCATATCGGTTTTGAATTGCTTCCTGAAAAATTCACCCTTTCACAACTTCAAAAACTGTATGAAATCATCTTGGATAAAAAATTAGACAAGCGCAATTTTCGAAAAAATATCTTAAGAACAAATACCGTAGAACCCCTAGAGGAGAAGCAAAGCGGCGTGTTGCACAAACCTGCTCAATTGTTCTCTGTGAAAAGAAAAAATCAGTGATCACAATCAGCCTTATCGGTCAATAATTCCCCTATCATTGCAACATGTATTATTCAAGCTATTTACAACTCGATAAAATTCTAGATGCACAGCATTTGGAAAGTGATAAAGTGAATCAGCATGCCCATGACGAAATGCTTTTTATCGTCATTCATCAGGCTTATGAGCTTTGGTTCAAACAAATTTTATTTGAAGCCAAATCTATTCATACCATTTTCGCTAACACAACCATCAATGACAATGCGCCAGAAACAGCAACTGCTGTGCGTCGCATGAACCGGATCGTTGAGATTTTACGCGTTTTGGTTCATCAGATTGACATCTTGGAAACCATGACGCCAATCGATTTTTTGGAGTTCAGAGACTTGTTGCGTCCTGCATCAGGTTTTCAAAGTGTTCAATTTAAAGAATTGGAAAGTTTATTGGGTTTGAAAATGGAGCAACGCCATGGTCAATCTTATTACACCAGTCAACTCAACATCAAAGATTTGGAACATATCAAAAATGCTTCGGCTAACACTTCGTTATTGACATTGATTGATGGTTGGTTGTCTCGTATGCCATTTTTTGACAATGTCACCATTGGCAGTGAAGGTGATTTTTGGAAAACGTATCGCAGCATTTATGAAGGCACCTTGCGTGAAGAGGAGAAAGGAAATATGACCCATTTTGATCAAATGTTCTTTGAGGAAAAAGAGGGCGCTAGTTTATCATTGGGCGCAAGACGATCAGCCATGCTGATCAGTCTTTACCGAGATATGCCATTGTTCCAGAATGCTTACCGCATCATCAACCATTTGTTGGACATTGATGAATTGATGGCCACTTGGAGATGGCGTCACATGAACATGGTTCACCGCATGATTGGCATGAGGAGCGGTACAGGAGGCAGTACTGGAAAAGGATATCTTCGTGAGGCTGCCATGAAGCATTACATCTTCAGCGGATTTGCTGAGTTGAATAGTTATATGGTCAACCGCACGTTATTGCCTGAGCTTCCTTTATCTTTGAACCAGTCATTAGGGTTCAAAGGTTAATGCTCAGATCCATAGATCCATACCGCCAAGTAGTTGTTGCCAAATATGACAACGACAACAGTGAACTCATTGTCCAAAAGATAACCAAAGCAGAGAGGGCTTTTTCCAAATGGAAAGTATTGTCCGTTACAGAGAGATTAGAAGGACTTGAAAGATTGAGTGCCATTCTAGATGGAAGAAAATTGGACTATGCCCAACTGATGGCCATTGAGATGGGCAAACCCATCGCTCAAGGATTGGCCGAGATTGAGAAATGCATTTCACTTTGTCAGCATTACATTGAAAATGCAGATGATTATTTAGCCACGATTCACACCGAAACGGATGAAGTCATTACGCAAGTTAGACGTCGTCCTTTTGGCGTTTGGTTGGGCATCATGCCTTGGAACTTCCCTTTTTGGCAAGTCTTCCGCTACGCTATTCCGGCATTGATTGCAGGCAATACCATTCTTTTAAAACACAGCCAATACACAACCGGTTGTGCGTTAAAGATTCAAGAGGCCATTGACGCTGCTTGGTACAATGAGAATTTATTTCAAGTTCTGTTAATCGCATCGCACCAAGTTGACGAAGTGATCTCTCATCCGGCTGTTGCAGGTGTTTCTCTCACGGGCAGTGAATCCGCCGGAAGAAGTGTGGCTGCGCTTGCTGGAAGAAACATCAAGATGAGCATTCTAGAATTGGGCGGAAGCAATGCCATGATTGTGGATGAACACGTCGATTTACTAGAAGTGATGGAAGGCATAGTGCAAGGAAGATTGCTCAATGCAGGACAATCGTGTATCGCAGCGAAACGAATATTGGTGCATGAATCGCGTTGGCACGAAGTACAACTGGCCATTACAGAGCGGATCAAGAATTTGAAGAGTGGTGACCCACTGGAACAAGACACTTTCATCGGACCATTGGTTAATTTGGATGCGGCTGAACAAATCGAAAAACAATACCAAAGAGGAATTCAGCAAGGTGCTGAAGTTATTGTTCCATTGCAAAGATCTGGGGCTATGGTTACACCTGGAATTGTACTATTGAACAATGCCCAAAATGTATTGTGGCAAGAAGAAACCTTTGGTCCCTTGGTGGTTTTTATGAAATGGCAGGATATGAAAGAATGTCTCAAACTTCGTGCGCATGATCAATATGCTTTGGGTACTTGTATTTATACCGCTGAGCCCGAGAAATGGATCAAGAGAATCCACCACATTCAGGAGCCCATGATTGTCTTTAACAACATCGTTAAAAGCGCTCCTCACCTGCCCTTTGGTGGAATTAAAAAGTCTGGTTACGGAACGGAGCTTGGGAAAGATGGTATTTTATCTTTTACCTTTCCTCAGGTGATTGCGCTTTAAATATGGTTTATTTTAGATTTCAGTGATTTTTTATTTGTTTAAATGATTCAACCATTAAACCATTAAACAAACCAAACTAAATAGTTTAACTTTGGCAATATGAAGACGATTAAAAAATCATTTGATGCAGTTCAGTTCATGCGTGAACAAAGAGATATCTTGAGTGAGGAGTTATCAAAGATGACCGCTGAAGAAATTTTAGAATTTTTCAAGAAACGAAAAAATACTGCCTCAACCAAACCCTGTGCTTGAATTGATCAGACTTGATTGAGGAAAGAATAAAATTCAAGTTCTGAAGCATTCAAAGATTATTCAACTTTAATTGAACTTCTGAACTTTCACCTCCTTGCCATTGACCCAAGTGCTTTCCTTGATCAATTTCCCAGATTCATTGTAATCTGAGCAAACCCCATTTTCTTTTCCTTTTGTGTAATACTGAACAGATTTAGTGTTTCCATTTTCAAAGTAGTACACCCACTTTCCATCTTCCAACATGTTCTTGTAATTACCCTCCCATTGCATTTTACCATTGGGAAAGTATACTTCTTCGCGCATCATCTTATCCGTTTTGCTATCAAAGAAAATAATGACGTAAGGCTTACCATTGGGGTGTTTGCGCATGATCTCTCTTTTCCAAGTAGGATCAATTTGAAAAGACAATAAAGCAAATAAACAAAGGATCGAGAGGAGGGATGTAATTTTTTTGATCTTCATGTCAAAGGTATGTTCCTCACAAATAACAAGGACCGAGCCAATTGACTCAGTCCTTGCATTTGGTTTTAAAATTTCACTGTATCTGTTTGGGTCGGTGATCCTTCCCCTGGTGCCTTAGGCTTGGTGGTATCTTGAACAGCCTTCGGTTTCTGCACAGGACGTGGTCTTCTATCCTCCACTTCAAAGCCCAACTCTTTTAACAAATTCTCATTGTTCTTCTTCCACTCTTTGGCCTTTGCATTGTTTGGATCTACTTGCAAAATCTTCTCAATCATGCGGTCATTCACCTGCATGCGCATTTGCATATCGCGCTCCAAAACATCTTGCTTTTCTTTCTCTAACGACATGAAATAATCGATCTCTTGCTGATTCAATTGAACCAACTTCTCAGACAACTCCAAGCCTTTCTCCTTCTTGTCTGCATCGAAATACAACTCAGTCAATCTCCAAAGAATCTGTGGCTGCTCAAATGGAGCCAGTTTGTCTGGAATAACGGTCATACATTTGTCCAATACTTCAGCAGCTTTGTCCTTCTTGCCTTCCTCTATCAACTGCTCTGCTAGGTGAGAGAATTGCAAACGAAGGTTAGCGGTCATTCGGCGATTATTCTCATCCAAATAGATGTCACTCTTGTCCATATTGCCCCATTGGAACTTGGTCATCATGTTATTGTACATGATTTCACTATTTACTCCGCCGTCCACATAAGGATTTGAAGAACGTTTATGTAAAATTGGCGTAAAGCGATATGCCAATCCTTCCAATTGGAAGTATTGCTCCAATCCCATGTAAGTATCGCTTCCGGTAGTTACGGCAAAATAAACCGGACGATCCCAATCCATGTTGTTCAATAAGTCCAAAATCATCATTTGCGATTTGGTCAAATATCTTCTTGGACGTCCGCGCTCATCGGTGATTTGGAAAGCGATGGTTTTCACCAAGCTATCTCCTTCATTCATCATTCCTCTGAACTTTTCAGCCTTTGTAGAATCAACATTGATGTAAAAACGATGATTGGGGAAGTAGTTCACAAAACGAGAACCAAAATCCAACATGTCCTTTTTGTCATCGCTTTGAACAAACTGCATGGCTTGTTTCAAATTCATATAGCCAGGCTTTTCTTCATCCGTTTGAATGTAGACAACATCACGTGTTCCCTGACGGTATTTCTGCTCGTTCATGCTGAACGGAACAGGCGCACTCTCATAAGCTCTGCGCTTTTGTTGGTCAATGTACCAATCGGTATTCAATAAGGACATATTCACCACACGAACATCCGTTCT
>CANNHA010000024.1 GCA_947504275.1 Flavobacteriales bacterium | reverse complement strand
TGTCTTTGGCCATTTCAATCGCCGCCAAAGTATCTGCTGTTTCACCACTTTGCGAAATGGCAATCACCACATCGGTTGGATAAATCACTGGATTGCGGTATCTGAATTCAGAAGCATATTCTACTTCAACGGGAATGCGCGCAAACTCTTCAAAAAGATATTCAGCCACCAAACCGGCATGCCAACTGGTGCCGCACGCCACAATTAAAATGCGGGTTGCCTTGTTCCAACGGTCTTCGTGTTCATCCACACCACTCATTCTAACAGCCCCGGTAGCCAAACTCATTCTTCCTCTGATGGAATCATTGATTGAACGGGGTTGTTCATGAATTTCCTTCAACATGAATGAATCATAACCACCCTTCTCGATGGCTTCCAACTTCATTTCCAATTCCTGGACATAAGGATCTTTGTGCTGATTGGATATGGTTACAATTTTCAAACCGTCCGTTCTGTCCAATCGAGCAATCTCCTCATCTTCCAAATAAACCACGTTGCGGGTATATTCAATAATGGGCGTAGCGTCACTGGCAATGAAAAACTCATTGTCCTTGCCTACACCAATCACCAATGGGCTAGATTTTCTTGCCGCAATCATTTGATTGGGATTGCTCTTGTCCAAAATAACGATGGCATAAGCACCTATTACTTCTGATAAAGCGATGCGCACCGCATCAAACAATGTAGCGCCTGTTTTATCGCGAATATCCTCGATAAAATGAACCAAAACTTCCGTATCGGTATCACTTTTAAAAGTGTGCCCACGGTTGATCAGCTCTGCTTTCAACGAAGCGTAATTCTCAATAATACCATTGTGAATCAAAACCAACGACCCATCGTTGGAAAGGTGAGGGTGGGCATTCACATCATTGGGGGGGCCGTGCGTTGCCCAGCGCGTATGGCCAATACCAACATTGCCTGTTTTAATCTTACTCCCTATGCTGTCCTCGAGGTCAGAAACCTTTCCCTTGCACTTGAACAATCTAAAATCTCCCTCATCAATCATGGCAACACCCGCGCTATCATATCCGCGGTATTCCAATCGCTTAAGCCCCTTGATTAATATATCATAGGCTTGTCTATCTCCTAAGTAGCCAACAATTCCACACATAGTTCTAAATCTTATTGAGCGAAGGTAACAATAAGTCTTGTATTTTCCGAAGGAAGAGAGGGGTTGTATTCAGGACCATGTGCAATAATTCTTTTCGCACTAACGCCTGTTGTCCCTCCCAAAATATACAATCCTTGACTGTTGATTTCGCCGGTTAATACACTTTGAATGTAACGGGTAATCACAAAACTATACTTTTGGGTTGTTGTATTTAAAAACCCTCCGATGCTTTGCGCTGATTCATCTGGTAATATTTTCTCTATTCCATCCTCGTTGATGTATCGCAAAAACAATTGATCAAAAGGAGTGTAACGGCTATCCAAATCCACTGGAATTTGTAATTCTGCTTGTGCAACTACCTTATTTCCCGCAGCCAAATTTTGAATGGTTGGGAAATCAATCTTTGCTTTTAATCCACCGCCCGATTGTATGTAATACAATTGCGAACCATCTAAAGGCTGTTGTGCAATTTGCTGCAACATTGTTCCAGAATAATTCTGTTTAAAACGGTTAAAGCGCGCGCAATCAGAACCAATTACAAAATCATACAACAGCGTATCCGGCGTTGTTCCTGAAAGATCACGGTAATACACCGTTAGTTTGGTTCCAGGATCTACCAAATCGTAACGCATTACCGCATCCATGCGCGCCGTGGCTGTGATGCAAATTCCCTTGAAGTAATTTTGAAAATTATCTTGTGAAGACAAAACTGAGATATCTGTAGGTTGGGTTAAGAAAGTTCCAACTTCATTTTTCAGTCGAATGCGCAATTGAGGAAAAGTGGTATCTCCTGCCACAATGGCATCTTGGTTGGGATCAATGTCTAAATAATCAAAACCGGGCTGAATCCAATTTTCTGAAGAATGAGAAACAGCGCTGTTGGCGTAATAACTGCTATCCAGAAACAGATCCTCTGTCAAAGCGTGAACTGACAGTTGCTGACGGTTGGGCTGTCCATAATAAGTTGAATTGTATGCCAACGCCAAAACAACAGAGTCAATTTCCATTGCTGTGGGAAAACCAGGATCTAAAGCTGATAGTTTAAACTGTGTAAAAATTTGACATTCCGTAGAGCCCAATTGGGCATCTTCTATTCTACCCAAAACAGCCAAAGACAACTCGTCTGTCTTCACTGAGTCCTCAAGCATGGTCTGAACGGCTATTGAAAACGTATCTGTTTGAAAAGCGGACAGCGCGTCTGATTCGGGCAACAAATCACCACCAGGCGTTAAACCAGGTTTTTCACAGGACATTAAAAAAAACGAACCGCAAAAAAAGCAAAAGACGATGAATCCTCTCATTGACTGCTTATACCATTACTGGTTTATTCGCTAATACGGTATCAAAAAACTCATCTGTAGCAGACAAGTAATCTGTCTCTTCACTTTGAAGCATCAAGGGAACTTCCAAATCTTCAGCAAATTTCTTCACCTCATCTGAAACTTTACCGTCCCCCAAAATGATTCCATCAGCAAACTTCATGGCATTTTTCATCAATTGCGCATGAGTAGCCTTTTTTAATAATTCTATATCACTTCCCTCAAAACCATCAAAGGCCACTTTCTTGTGCATGTCTTTGGACAAGGTGCCTTCAAACTCTTTGTCATAAGCAGAAACAACGATTTTGCTATCTGCAAAATGGGGATCCTGTGCGTACAGTTTCTTTACGTACAAAGGCATTAAACTCGAGAACCATCCATGACAATGAATAATGTCTGGGGCCCATCCCAATTTTTTAACTGTTTCCAATACTCCCTTGGTAAAGAATATCATTCGCATATCGTTGTCATCAAACAATTGCTCATTGTCATCATGGAAGAAGGATTTTCTGTGAAAATACTCTTCATTGTCGATGAAATAAACCTGTAGTCGAATCTGCGGGATACTCGCCACTTTGATAATCAAAGGGTGATCCGTATCATCAACAATCAAGTTCATCCCTGACAAACGAATCACCTCATGCAATTGGTGCCTGCGTTCGTTGATTTTGCCAAAACGGGGCATGAATATTCTGGTTTCTTTCCCGCGCTCATGCACAGCTTGCGGCATCTGCCTACAAGTTTGAGCAATGTGGCTTTCTGGTGAAAAGGGAAGAATTTCGTGGCTAACAAATAATATTCTAGGCTTACTCATGTATTGAAATTCATCTTTAATGGAAATGCAAAGATAAATAAAAAAAAAATTTGATTTACGCAAATGGTTAGCTTTGGGGCCATAAAGTACGTTAAGATGGAGATTTTAAAATCATCTGCAGCCCTTATAGCATGGAGAAATCAATGCCAAACCACTTCTATTGGCTTTGTTCCCACCATGGGGGCGCTTCATGCGGGCCATCTATCCCTAATGGTTAAAAGCAAAATCGACAACGAAAAAACCTTGGCCAGCATTTTTGTCAATCCCACGCAGTTCAACGATCCCGAAGATTTTTTACACTATCCCAGCACCCTTGAATCTGATATCGTTATGCTTCAAGATGTGGGAATCGATGCGGTCTTTATTCCCGCTGTAGAGGATATGTATCCAGAAGTTGCGGTTGAGCATTTTCATGTGCCCATTCTAACAGAGAGCTTAGAGGCCAAAATGCGTCCTCGCCATTTTGACGGCGTCATCACCATCATCCGTAAATTGTTTGATTTAGCCCAAGCAAACCGCGTATACCTTGGGGAAAAAGACTTCCAACAATTGTCCATCATTTCAGCTTGGGTAAAAAAAGAAAAACGTTCAGAAATCATTGTGCCCTGCCCTACCCATCGAGAATCTTCCGGATTGGCCATGAGCTCAAGAAATCAGCGCCTTCAACCCCATCAATTGACCGAAGCAACTTTGCTTTTTCAAGTTCTCAATACTATCAAGGAAAATAAGTTTAACAATACACCGGTTGAATGGGAGCTATGGGCCAGAAGCCGGTTTGCGCTATCACCAGCCTTCAGGTTGGACTATTTTGAAATCATTGACATTGACACATTTGGCCCCGTAGCCGCTTGGGAGGATTCTGAAAACCCAATAGCTGTTGTTGCAGCCTTTTTGGGGGAGGTAAGATTGATTGACAATATGCGCCTGTAATCTCTATGGCACAAGGAGTTTAAATCCTTTGCCATGAACATTGATGATTTCTAGACGCTCATCTCCTTTCAAATGTTTGCGCAATTTGGCTATGTAAACATCCATGCTGCGACCATTGAAATAATTGTCATCTCCCCAAATGGTCTTTAACGCATAACTTCTTTCCAAAATACCATTCTTGTTCTTGGCCAATAAGTACAACAACTCATTCTCTTTGGTGGTTAATTTGGTCTCCTCTCCTCCAAAAAACAATTTGTGTTTGCTGTAATCAAAATTGTAATTTCCCAAAACTTCCACCGCGGACTCTTCCTCAGCCATGATCAAAGGATTGGTTCTCTTTAAAATCACATTAACCCGGGCCAACAATTCCTCCATTGAAAAGGGTTTGGTCATGTAATCGTCTCCGCCTACCTCAAATCCTTTCAGGGTATCTTCCTTCAGGCTCTTGGCTGTCAAAAACAAAATGGGGGTATGCTTATCTTCTGCTCTAATTTCTTGTGCAACTGTAAAACCATCTTTCACGGGCATCATCACGTCCAAAATGATAAAGTTATAACTGCCTCTCTTAAAAGCCTTAATGGCTTCCTGACCATCTGTTGCCAAATCGGTTTGGTACCCCTTTGCATTCAGGTATTCCAATAACAACTGTCCCAAATTGGGATCATCCTCACATAACAAAATACTAGTGGAGCGTTTCATGTTTTCTGGGTAATTTGATGGTAAATGTGGTTCCTTTTTTTATTTCGCTGTCAACTTTAATCGTGCCCAAATGCTTGGTAATAACACCTAAAACATAACTTAAACCTAATCCATAACCTTTGACATTATGAACGTTTCCTGTTGGCACACGATACAATTTTTCAAAAATTCTTTTTTGATTCTCTTTGCTAATTCCCAATCCTTTGTCTGAAATTTCCAAGACAAAAAATCCTCCCTCATCGCGGGTTCTGATTTTCAGTTCTGGATTTTCCAAAGAATACTTTAATGCGTTGTCTACAAGGTTATAGACCATATTGGTGATGTGTAAAATATCCCCTTCAATAATTGGTGAAACACTGTCCAATTGATCATCAATCATCGCGCGGCGGCTTTTGAATTGTAAATCAAAACTCTTCAAAACCGTCTGTATGACTTCGTGCACATTGACCTCCTGCAATTTCATCTTCAATTGCCCTTGCTCAAATAGGGATGTACGCAAAACGTTTTCCACCAACATGCCCAATCGGGTGTTTTCCTCCTCGATCATTTTGATATATCGATCCCTGCTCATTTCTGATTTGACAACGTCATCGTCTTGTAAGACCTCACATGCCAGTGAAATGGTTGCAATGGGTGTCTTTAATTCATGCGTCATGTTGTTGATGAAGTCACTTTTTAACTCGCTCAATTGACGCTGACGGTAAATGGTGCTGAATGAAAAAATGAACAAACCTATAATCCCGGCCAACAATAAAACACTGATGGCCAGCATACTCCACATCGATCCCAACAAATACTTCCGGTTGTCCGCAAAAGAAACTTGAAGAAAATACTCCTGCTCCAAGGCGTCCTCCGGAAACAAATTGGCCTTAAAAATTTCTACCTCTTGATCAATTTTTGTAGACAAGCTTTGCCAGAAAATGGTACCATTCTCTTTGACTACACGCGCATGAAAAGGCATTTTCACTCCTTCCCGCTCTAAAAAACTCTGTAATAAATTCTTCAAAAGTACCGTATCCAAACGTTCCTCCACTGCAGGGATGATATCAACCTCCACAAATGGAGTGGCGCCCAACGCCCACTGAATACTGTCCTCCTCCGGAGCTAGAGGGGTTTGTATGGTCTTTTTTGCAAAATCTACCCGAACGATTTCTTCCAAAGTCAAGGACATTGCGTGTTGAACATGTTCGGCAAACGCCTGCTGGCGCAAGAGGTAGGTGTTGTGCACCCAGTAAACTTGCAACGCCAATAATGATAGCATGGCAAAAGCCCCCAATCCCAACCAAATTTTTACCCACTCCTTGCGCATGCCTGCAAATTAGTGAATCTTGATGAGATGAGGGGCTTTGCTTAACGGTATTTAACAGCGCTAAGGGATCAACAGCTTTTCTACATATGTTTTGTAAGTTGTCTGAATCAAAACAAGATACAGACCTGAAGCCAAAGTATTTTGATCAAACCACTTTTTGTATTCTAAGTCATTGGAACCCCTTATCAATTGCTGGCCTTTTGTATCATAAACGGTATACGTATGATTTTCATCAATGCTGCCCGCAGGCACCTCCGAATTTGAATCTATAGGCATCAATTTCACATCACCACCTAACTCATGACATGGATGGAATGTCTGCATGGGAGCCAATTGAATAGCATTCACAGAAAGTTCATTGGGTTCTGATTGTAGGTAAGACTCAACGTAAATGGCAGTCCCTGACCAATCATTTCCCGACCAATCCATGACAGCGTCTGAGGTAGGGACAATCAACAAGCCATAGATGGCATATTGGTTGGCTAGGCCAAACCAATTTCCTCCATTGAGTATTCCTGGATAAAAAACCTCGTTGAAAACAATGTGTCGATCATTGTCATCAAAGGCGTTGCTTCCCGCTCCATCATTCATGTTCAAGCTGGTCCCGTTGAGCAAAATCACCCCATCAGACAACTGACTAAACTGAGAGCAGGACATTTTTAGCACACCACCATTCTGGAATATTCCCACTGCGTAATCAGAAAAATTACACTCCTCAACCACCAATGGCGCATTTGAGTCTCCCACAACTTCCAAACCTTTTGGATTTCCATTTCCTGAAAAAGTTATACTCCGGAACGAAAATGGCAATCCGACATTATCACATTTCCAGCCCACTCCCAACATATCCGATTCAGATACAGTCAAGGACCCCTTGACCCAATGCTGAACTTCATTCCCTATCCAACGTGTTGAACTTGCTCGCAGGTGTGATTTATTGCCCCTGGCAGACAAATGATGCCAAAGGCAACTCGACATCAATACCTTGTTGTTCTGAAAAACAACATCTTGTTGTTGGTTTTCATATGACCCCACCGAATACAGTTTTACCTTTTCTAATTTGATAAATGTCCCATTGATCCATTGAGCTTCTTTCTCAAATCGGACAGCGCCATTCCTGATAAATATCGCACCTTGAATATCATTCTGTGAAAAGAACTTGGACAGGGTATCAATCACCATAACATCGTCATCCCGGTTATCTCCTTGCATGATCAGTTTAGCACCAACCCCAAAATCAATGGCTGGTTGATGGTGACTCTCGATGATCACCGTCCCTGTTGAACCCTGCGCTGGCTGTAATGTCAAAGTCTTGCCGTCTGCAATCCTCAGCAATCCATCTTTAATAATGAGGAGCGCTTGATCATGTTCCAATGAAATAACTGATCCATTGAAATGAATTTGACCACCTTCTTGAACAATGATTTCTCCTCCCAAATTCAACAACGATGACAAATCTTCTAAAATGATTCTTGAATCCGGACCCACAATGATTTGACTGCCCATTCCCAATATCAAGCGCGACTTGTCATACATGACAATAGCAGATCCTGGTGACAACCTCAATTGACATTTTCTTGACCCATCCGGTTCGCCTATTCTCAAAACCGTTTTGTCCTTTAATACATATCCAGCATGACTACAATCTGGCACAAGTCGCATTTTCAAAATTGGTTGTTGCGCCATTTGAACTTGTCCGCAATGAATGGGGCCTTGACCATTCAACATCACCTCTTGAATTCCATGTATCGTGGTTGGAAATAGATAGCGATCTTCCATTGTTCCATAAACATAGGGATTGCATAGGAATGGTTCTTCCGTTGTCATCGATGCATTCATGGCGTCTATCTTACTCAATAGCCATTGAATATTCTGGGGCGTCATGGCCACATGGGGTTGGTTGTCTCCTGCTGGGACATACCAATCATCAAATGATGTTGAGCTCGGTTCTGCTACTAAAGCATCTAAAATTCCAATATTCACATTCCCCTGAAAATCCAGTGCACTATGCGGGCCAATGAAGCTGTGCTTCAATGCGTATTGATCTGAACCAATAAAACTGCATACATCTAGGTAATCTGAATTGTCATTAATGACATCAACCAGCTCCTTAACGGATGTTCTAAAGCCACCCGGCCTGTAATCTAGAGCAGGTGCCAAACTGCTGATGCTGTAAACACCGGAATACTCGATGTAAGCAAATGACAACAATGACGAATAGGTTTCACTATAAATTAAATCTGCAATTACATGCATATCTGGTGTAGAAAGGATGTGCTCAGGATTGCCTGGAGCGGCATACAACCACATCCTAAATTCATCTCCAGAAAAAATATTGGATACATTGCAAGATGTCTCCAACAATGGAGTCCATGAAGGGCTTTCAATAGGCGTACCTAGACCGCTTCCATTGGCAATGGCCCAATTGATGGTTCTCTTGGGCATCCCCAAATCGTCCAAATAATTTTGAAAAGTTTGAAAATCTGAGGGGTTCAACATTTGACCCATAGAATCAAAGTGCTGATTGATCAACATCTGTTTTGACGCGGGTCTTGTCAAAGCTCCAGACTCAAAGGCTTCCGCTTCTGCGGAAAAAGGAGAAAGAAAATCAATGGTCGTTTGAATGGCCAATGGAATATGAGCGCCTTGATGCGGTGAGTCCCAAGAAACATAAACACCTGTGCAATGGTCTTGACCATCACGCTCCATTTCAGCTAATGCAATGCGTGCTACTTGGCCACCCATGCTTGCGCCAGCCAACAACAATTGATTTTGACCTTTCTTGTAATCATTACACAAATGAATCAAGTGTTTCACCAATGCCGCGTTGCTGAGGATATCGGCAGCACCATCCACAAAATCCAATAAAATCAAATCATAGCCTCTTTCACGCAATGCATCAACCATTTCTGAAGATTGGGCCAACATGGGATAATGCTCTTGATCATTGCCCATGAATTGACACCATCCAAAATCACCAATTTGCCCATGCCACTGCTGCATACTAAAATCGATACCCTCCACAAATACAAAGGGCTTGTCAAAGACACCATCGTCACTCCAAAGCGTGTAAGCATTGCCTGCCACTTCTTGACCTTGATAGGAAGTTGAAATACGCCATGGCAAATCTTCACTAACCATCCAAGGTGGGCTATGTGGTAATAAATTACAACCCATCACTGAGCTGCCTTTTAACTTAGTTGATGTAAGAAATGTTCCTTCGTCTGAGATGAAACGAAAACGAATGATCTTATCAGTCATTTCGTTGTCATAAAGAACCAAATGAGGAACATCTACCTCCAGAAAAAACCAACCCATACCATCCCCAAAATCCGCTTCCCATGTACCTTGCATACATGACCATTGAGACATTTCTGACACAACAAAACGCACCTGCCTATCGTGCAGGGAAGCTTCACTTAATGCAACAAAAAAAGCAATATCACTTTTGTAAACGGAGTCAGTAAAAGCCTCTGGAACATAGTGTTTCCCTTGAAGGGTGTCAAAATAGGCCGATTCATCTCCGTCAATATATTGATAACGCAAAGCCGTTGGGAACAAAACAACAGTATTAACCGCCAAATCCTCGGCCTCGGCCATTTTCTTCCTCTCTGTAATACCGGTACCATCATGAGACAGCCTGCTGTTCAGAAGACTTTTGATGGCCTGCCATCCTGAGTCATAATCAACAGTGTCTCCGGAAGTTGGAGGCTTGACCATGAGGCGCGATTGTTTCCATAAAATTCCTGAGGGAACAGCGCTAGAATCAATGGAAAACTGAGCAATAATTGAGTTGTTAATCATTACAAACAATAGAAAAATAAGGGCAAGGAATTTCCTGCACGATTGAATCTGAATCATGTGATTAAAAATTAAAGGGTGAATAATTAGAATTGAATCTTCAGGGTGTCTTCCCCTAAAAACGAAGGATTGGTGAGATAAATAAACTGGGGATCTGTTTGTTCCCCATTGATCAATAGCTTTTGGAAAGCCACGCGCTGCTGTTCATTGGCAAACACTTCAATAGTATACACTTCATCAGGTGACAGCAGTTTTACAAATTCAGATTCTGGTGCATATGGATAAACATACACTCCGGCCACATTTCCCAATTGGCTCGTATCCTTGACTTGAATATGCAGTTTTGCTTTACCATACAAATAGTACTCACTGTTGCTTCCATTGTGGTCCACTTCCATAGAGCTGGCATAACCCAAATCCCAATAGTCAGCTGTGGATTTAAAATACAACCAATCTGCGGATGATGATCTTGGAATGATAAAGCTTCCATCAGATTGGGTTTGTCCTTGCCAATAGGATAGATAAGCATTTCCGCCTGTCGCATTTTCTGAAGTAGAACCCAACAGTTGGACATCTGCTTCGGCTATTGGTTCTTGGGTGCCATAAAGCAACAGCTTTCCTGTTATGCTGCCACCTGTTTCATTCTCCGGCTTGCATGCCGAGAAATAGAGAAGAAGAAGAAGGTAAAAAGTTTTTTTCATTTTGTTTAATTTTAATGCAACAAAATTGAATCTATTTTACTTCACGAACACCATTTTTTGTCCTATAAATTATGTGCTTCTATTGTGGTCTATAAGACAACTTGTAATCCGAAACAAAATCCTCCAAAACCGGCATCAATTCATCATTCAGCATGGTTTTTTTTTGTTCGATCTCAGCCGTCATTTGTTTTATGCGCATATCATCTTGTGAGCTTTGTTGGACGTGCATCATTTTCCAGAGGTCAATTTTGCTTTGATAAAGGGGTAAAATCTCATCTTGCATTATTGTTGACCAATGCTGAACGGATTGCTTGACTCTTTCATCCTCATCTGGAAGAGATAAAGTATCCACGGTGCTCTTTAGTCTTTTCAGGAGCATTTCCAAAGAGTCCATTTTTTCATTTACCGCCCGGTAGGAGGCCGTATCCCCTAACCCCATCTCCAATCTCTCCGTTACTTCCACTATTGTATTGTATTGCACCACTACTATATTGTAATGCCATTGCGCTCTGCGATAATCCCCGCGGCAAGCAACCAACATTACCATACAAACCAATAACGACCTAAAAAGCATATCTCCAAATTTAATTCAATCGGTTTCGTGATTAGCTTTGTCCCGATGGATTTTCCGCAAACATATCAAGAGCTCATTGATGGATGGGTATTTATTGTGGACAAGCCATTGGAATGGACCAGTTTTGATGTTGTCAATAAATTCAAATCACATCTCAAGAGTCTAAAAAAAATCCAGCCGGAGGACTTAAAATTGCGCAATGTAAAAGTAGGACATGCGGGAACCTTGGATCCACTGGCTACAGGACTTTTAGTGGTCTGCGTTGGTCAAAAAACCAAAGAAATTGATCAATTCCAGGGAGGAATCAAAACCTATACGGGAACCATTACATTGGGACAAACAACACCCAGTTACGATCTTGAGACACAACCAGAGGGAGACTACCCTTACGCTCACTTGTCCTATTCAGATATCGAAAATACCGCCGCTTCCTTTCTTGGAGAGCAATGGCAAACCCCACCCATTTTCAGCGCCAAGCAAATCAATGGCAAGCGTGCTTATGAATTTGCCCGTGAAGGGGTGGAAATCGAAATGAAAAAATCATTGGTAGAAATTTTGTCATTTAAGATAACCAATGTTGAATTGCCATTGGTCCATTTCGAAATTGTCTGTTCAAAAGGAACCTACATCAGAACCATTGCGCATGAGTTTGGACAGCGATTGGAAAGTGGCTCTCATTTAAGCAGTCTGAGAAGAACCGCAAGCGTTCCTTTTGATGTCTCCATGGCCCATTCCATGGAAGAAATCAATGCCTTTTTCAAAAAATGGACCTTTTTTGAAAAATAATTCCCTGATTTACAACTAGTTACCCATCACCCTCTTTACAACGGCTTCAAAAAGTTGTATGTTTGCCGACCTTTTAAAATTAACGAATTGATTATCAAATGAAACTAGGACAATTTCGCTATAAAATTCCAGAAGAATTAATCGCCAAGTACCCCGCCCATCACAGAGACGAATCACGCTTGATGGTGATCCATAAAAAGTCAGGAAAAATTGAACACAAAATGTTCAAGGATCTGATCAACTACTTTGAAGAAGGTGACGTTTTGGTCAACAACAATACCCGCGTTTTTCCTGCCCGCATGTACGGCAATAAAGAGAAAACGGGTTCTATGATTGAGGTTTTCTTATTGCGTGAATTGAACGCACAAAACTTTCTTTGGGATACGGTTGTAGACCCAGCGCGCAAGATTCGCATTGGAAACAAATTGTACTTTGGTGAAAATGATGAATTGGTAGCGGAGGTCATTGATAACACCACATCCAGAGGCCGCACTTTGCGCTTCTTGTTTGATGGAACCCATGAGGAGTTCAAAGCGTTGGTATACAAGCTAGGTGAAACACCACTTCCCAAATATGTCAACAGACCTGTTGAACCAGAAGATGAGTTCAATTACCAAACCATGTTTGCCAAATATGAAGGCGCTGTTGCTGCTCCAACTGCTGGCTTGCACTTCACCCGTGAATTGTGCAAACGCCTGGAGATTAAAGGTGTAAACATGGCAGAACTGACCTTGCACATTGGTATTGGTACATTCAGAACTGTTGAGGTTGAAGATTTGACCAAACACAAAACAGACAGTGAACAATTGATCATTCCTGAAGTCACAGCGCAAATGGTCAATGAAGCCAAAATCAAAGGAAATAGAGTTTGTGCAGTAGGTTCTACTGTAGCCAGAGCGTTTGAATGCAGCATCAGTACTGACCAATTGCTAAAACCTTTTGATGGTTGGGCTAGCAAGTTCATCTTCCCTCCTTATGATTTTGTCATTGCAGACAGTTTGATCACCAATTTCCACGAACCTGAAAGTGTTTTGCTCATGCAATCCACTGCTTTTGGAGGACATGATTTGATTATGCATGCATACAATGAAGCTGTGAAAGAAAAATACCGCTTCTTCTGCTACGGAGATGCGATGTTGATCTTAGGCTAAACATTGTGACCAAGACATTACTCTTTATCCCCCCACTGACCCAGTTGAATACGCCGTACCCCGCGACGGCCTATTTAACTGGGTTTTTGCGTCAACAAGGTCTTACTTCAAGACAAGCAGATTTGGGGTTGGATTTGGTCATGTCCATGTTCAACAACGACGGGCTTTCTCAAATTTTTGATGAAATTGAAATTGGAAATTTCTCACTAAACCCAGAATTGAAAGCTATTTTACTGAATCGCAATTTGTATCAAAATACAATTGATTCAGTTATTTCTTTTCTTCAAAATAAAAACTACACCCTTGGATACCGCATTGCCAAAGGCAATTATCTTCCTCAGGGTTCTCGTTTCAATCAGATCAAAGACCTCGAGTGGTTTTTTGGTAACATCGGCGTGCAGGATACCGCCAGATACAAATGCACCATGTATTTGGAAGATTTATCAGATTTGATTCAAGCCACCATAGGTCCACAGTTTGGTTTTTCTAAATATGCCGAGCGCATAGCCCGCACAGCTGTTTCTTTTGATCCCATTGAATCAGAATTAAAAAAAGAAACAGGTTTCTTGGATCAACTTTTAATTGCCTGTGCCAAGAAATACTTTGATGAAGAGATTCCTGATTTTGTAGGGTTCACCGTGCCTTTTGGTGGGAATTTGTATGGCGCGTTAAAAGTGGGGCAATGGATCAAACAGCATTACCCGCAAGTTAAAATAGCCATGGGTGGAGGGTATCCCAATACAGAGTTGCGTGAACTTTCTGATCCACGCGTCTTTCAATATTTGGATTACATCACACTGGATGACGGAGAGGGTCCTATTCTTAATTTGATTCAGAATATTCAAACGCCGGATTCGGAAAAAAAATTCAAAAGAACTTTTCATCTCGTAGATAACAAAGTTGTTTTTACAGACAACCTCATTGGAGGCGATTTTTTGCACCAACAAAAACCGGCACCGTCCTACCAAGGATTAAAATTGGACCAGTATCTTTCCGTCATTGACATGCCCAATCCCATGCACCGCCTGTGGAACGATGGTCGTTGGAATAAGATGACTGTGGCCCATGGCTGCTATTGGAAAAAATGCAGCTTCTGTGACATCCACCTTGATTACATTGGTAGATATGACAAAGCCACTGCAGATCACTTGGTCAATCAAATGGAAGCGCTCATTGCAGAGACAGGGGAGACTGGCTTTCATTTTGTTGATGAAGCCGCACCGCCCGCTGCGCTGAGAGATTTGGCCATTGAAATCATTCGTAGAAAATTACAGGTGTCTTGGTGGGCCAATATCCGATTTGAAAAATCATTTGATGCAGACCTCTGTCAATTGTTGGCCGCTTCTGGATGCATTGCTGTAACTGGAGGATTAGAAGTAGCCAGTCCACGAATTCTCGATTTAATTGACAAAGGAATTACTGTTGATCAAGTGGCACGTGTGGGCAAAGCTTTCAGCGACGCTGGGATATTGGTGCACGCCTATTTGATGTATGGATTCCCCACGCAGACAGCACAAGAAACCATCGATTCTTTGGAAGTTGTTAGACAATTGTTCCAGAACAACCTATTGCACTCCGGCCACTGGCATCAATTTGCCATGACTGTTCACAGTCCAGTGGGAAAGGATCCAGAAAAATATGGTGTTATTAGAACCGGTCCAGAATTCCAGGGTTTTGCCAACAACGATTTGTACCACGAGGATCCCAAAGGAGCCAATCATGAAATGTTTTCCGATGGTCTTAAAAAGGCGCTTTACAATTACATGCACGGCATTGGAATAGATTTTCCATTAAAAAAATTCTTCAGCTTCGCGATTCCCGAACCTTTGGTTCCCCGCACCTTAATAGAGCGCAGCCTAAAAGCAACACCCCTTGACGAAGTTTCCAAAACGGGGTTCCGTTTTTGCTTCTTGCAAAATACCTTGTTGCTGAAAAAACAAAATGGGGGTAACAAAGAGGTTGAAATCATTGGTAGCAAAGGAAAAGATACCATTGAAATTCCGATGCATGCCGCTCAATTCCTGGTAGATCACCAAGATCAATTTCAGTGGAACGCCAAAAATGAATGGGACTATACGACCACTATTGAAAAACTAGCGTCGTTGTGTAAAAAGACAACAGATGAATTGGTGCAACAAAAATGGTGGAAATCTTTGAGACAATACTTTATTGTAATAAAAGCCTAATTGCTCTCCAACTTGATTCTTCTCAACTCTCCCCACTTCAGGCGATGCTCTTCTGATTTCTTTGGATTGAACTCAGGTATACTTGCCCCGTAATAACGGAAAAGCAAGTAATGTCCACGCATGTCTTGATTATCCATCTTGACCAATCGCTTGCCTGACTCTTCAACCTTTTCCCAATTCTGCAAACGCTCATTGACCAAACCAAGTGTCCACCAATAATCAGCCTGATGATAAAAATCCTTTGGGATAGATTTCAAAACATTATTGGCTTGTTGTAATGGTTGGTCTTCAGACTCATAGCGCGCTGTATGGTGCAGGTAAAGGGCATAAGCCAGGGCGAAATATGGGTACTTGTTGTAATGATCACTCCACTCTTCAAATTCCAGAATGGTTGTCATGTTGTATCCATATCCTCTGTAAGCGGAAGCAAAAGCATACTTTGAGGCCTCCTCAATATGACCTGTTAATTCTGCAACCATGGCCATTTGAAACCAAACGCCACAATGTTGTATAATCCCAATTGGCTCCCCTTCCCATTTCTCGTTTTCAACCTGAAACAATTTCATCTTTCCTCTTGCAAAAGCCTCCTCGTCTCGATCTGTATATCTTGCCAAAAACATCATGTAATCCCATTCATAACCTTCTGCATGTCGCATCAATACGCGGTAACAAGAATCAGCCTTTCCATACTCTTTGAACTGTATGGCCAATGCTGCTGCGTGTTGATTCAAAGAAAAATCATCTGGATATTTTTGGAGCAATTCATAAGCCAGATTCTTGGCCATTTTCCACTCCTCTTTTTCTTTCAACAAAATCAACTTCTCGGTATGAAAAATCTTACTTTCATTATCATCTCTCGCATTGATGATGGCCAACTCAATGGAAGATTCTGCCTTTTTCCATTCTCTTTTTCTACGCCATTGCATGGCTTGATTAAAATGATAAAGTGGCGAATACTTCATTTCTCCGGGAATCGTCCAAGACCAAAACTTATTCTTTTCCCACGTCGCTTTTGTATACCGCGTAATGCCGTATGATTTTGATATTTCCTCTTGCAATGACCAATAGGGACTTAAATTCCAAGTCCAGTTTCCCTCAAAAAATTGCAGACTATCAAAGTTGGGGGTCCAACCAATGGGATTCTCAGGAGGCAATTGTTGAATATCAATGCGCATTGTTTTGCTTCCTTGATAAAACTCCATCCTGTAGTTCAATTCTCCTGTGCTCACCTGCCAAGGTGTGGGATGGTGGAACATTATCCCTTCCGTCAATGAAATTGGATTGGATTGGACAATCCATGTTGGATTTGCAAAAACTTCTACAACAAACAATCTCGCCGAATCAGCCTTCATTCCTTTGAATTTCAACGTTGCCCCTCCTCCTCCTCCAGGTTGTGCCAAGAGATGCGTTGCGCTGAAAAACAATAAAAAGATAAAAAGACCGAAGCGCATAATTGTCTTCAATTACAACGGAATGTTTCCGTGCTTTTTCTTAATGACAGGCTCAGCTTTGTTCTCCAACATCTCAAAAGCCCTGATTAATTTTTCTCGCGTTTGTTCCGGTAGAATAACTTCATCCACATAACCGCGCTCAGCGGCACTGTATGGATTGGCAAAAAGCTCGGCGTACTCGGATTCTTTTTCTTTCCACTTTCCTTCTCGATCCGCAGCCTCTGAAATCTCTTTCTTGAAAATAATTTCAGCTGCGCCTTTGGCGCCCATCACGGCAATCTCAGCTGTAGGCCATGCAAAATTCATGTCCGCACCGATGTGTTTAGAATTCATCACGTCATAAGCACCACCGTAGGCTTTACGGGTGATAACTGTTACGCGAGGTACGGTAGCCTCACTAAACGCATACAATAGTTTGGCGCCATTGGAAATGATACCATTCCACTCTTGGTCAGTCCCAGGAAGGAATCCTGGCACATCTTCAAAAACCAACAAAGGGATATTGAATGCATCGCAAAAGCGAACAAATCGGGCTGCTTTATTGCTGGATTTGATGTCCAATACACCGGCCAAATAAGCGGGTTGATTGGCCACAACACCAATGCTTCTGCCTGCCAAGCGGGCAAATCCAACAATGATGTTCTCCGCGTAATCTTTGTGTACCTCAACCCAAGTTTCGCCATCGACAACCTCATTAATGACATCGTGCATGTCATAAGGCTGCTGAGCCGATGGGGGAATAATGCCATTCAACTTCTCTCTTTTCTCATTACCCAACTCATAGGGCAATCGGGGTGAATCCTCATCACAATTAGATGGCATATAAGACAACAAATGACGAATATTCTGCAAACAGGTTACATCATTTTCTGCAGTGAAATGGGTTACTCCACTCTTTGTACTGTGCGTGCTTGCACCACCCAAGGCTTCACTGCTTACCTCCTCATGTGTCACTGTTTTTACAACATTGGGACCAGTAACAAACATGTATGAGGTATTCTCCACCATCATGATAAAATCGGTCAATGCAGGACTATAAACCGCACCGCCAGCGCATGGCCCCATGATGGCACTGATTTGAGGAATTACCCCACTGGCCTGAACATTTCGATAAAAAATATCTGCGTATCCGCCCAATGAAACCACACCCTCTTGGATCCTTGCTCCTCCACTATCATTCAATCCAATCAGTGGTGCGCCATTCTTCATGGCCAAATCCATGATCTTGCAAATCTTCTGTGCATGTGCCTCGGCCAATGATCCTCCCATGACTGTAAAGTCTTGCGAAAAAACATATACCAAACGACCATGAATCTTTCCGTATCCCGTGATGACTCCGTCTCCTAAATATTTTTCTTGATCCAATCCAAAATTGGTGCTGCGGTGCGTGACCAACATTCCAATTTCTTCAAAGGACCCTTCATCCAAGAGCACATCTACGCGCTCTCTGGCTGTTAATTTTCCTTTTTGATGTTGAGAAGCGATGCGCTTTTCACCTCCTCCCAATTGCGCTTGTGCCTGAAGATTTTGTAATCTTTTTACCTGCTCGTTCATGGGGCTAAGATAATAGGAATGGCGGATTTTGTCCTCTTTTAACCTTGCTCAATGAGCCTTCCTTTTTGCATCACCATCACCCTGTCACACATGTAATTCACCACATGCATGTCATGGGAGATAAACAAATAGGTAAGTCCCAACTCTTGTTTCAGCGCGTTGAGCAAATTCAATACCTGTGCCTGAACCGAGACATCCAAGGCAGCCACGCTTTCATCACAAATGATTAATTCTGGTTCTGCAGCTAGTGCGCGAGCAATGACAATCCTTTGGCGCTGGCCACCCGAAAAGGCGTGCGGATACTTTTCAAATGCATCAACTGGATCTGGCATTCCTACTTTTCTTAACCACTCCAATGCTTTTTCACGGCGCTCCGTTTGGCTTTTGCCAAGACCGTGTATTTCCATAGGAGCCATAATCTGCTCCCCTATTTTTATTTTGGGATTCAATGATGAGAAAGGATCTTGGAAAACCATTTGAATCCGTCTTCTGTCCTCCCTTTTCATCGACATCAACTGTGACAACCAAGGCTCACCCCGCCAAACTATCGTTCCCGATGTAATGGGCAACAAACCCATCAGCATGCGGCTGAGCGTAGATTTACCACATCCACTTTCCCCTACCAAACCCAAGGTCTCTCCTTTTCTAATGAAAAAAGAAACTTGATCAACAGCTGTAAAATCACCATATTTCTTGGTCAGTGAACTGGCCTTTAATAGAACTTCACCTATTGGGTTTTGAGGAATGGTATCCAAATTATCCAATTGTTCCAATGTTGGCAAATAATACAACTTGTCTTTCCCTTCCGGCTTGCAAGCCAATAAAGCCTTGGTATAGTGGTGCTGTGGGTTTTGAATAACCTCCTTGGCGCTGCCTTTCTCCATTACTGCACCCTTTTGCATCACAATAATATCATCAGCCACAGATTGAACCACTTTCAAATCGTGCGATACAAAAATCATAGCCATCTTTCTCTTTAACTGAATACTCCTCAACAAATCCAAAACTGTTTGCTGAACAGATGGATCCAATGCGGTTGTAGGCTCATCTGCCAAAAGAATCTGTGGATTGCAAGACAATGCCATGGCAATCATCACACGTTGCCGTTGGCCTCCTGAAAGCTGGTGTGGGTATTTATCAAAAGTGATTTCGGGCTCTGGCAAGCGGACTTCATTAAACAACGCAACAACCGCTGCGCGTGCTTCAATTTTAGACAATTGAAGATGGTAAATAATGGCCTCCGAAACCTGATTACCCACCCGCATTGAAGGGTTGAGCGCACTCATGGGCTCTTGGAAAATCATAGCCACTCTTTTTCCACGCCAGGTCATTAGTGTTGCATCCTTGGGAGATAACTCCAACCGGCTGTTGTGATCTATGATCTTTCCCGACGGATAAGTGAAGTTTTGTGGATTAAGTTGTAATAAAGTTAAACATGACAAGGTCTTGCCACTGCCCGATTCTCCTACGATAGCCAAACACCTGCCTGGGAACAAATCAAAAGACATGTCCTCAACCAAGGTTTTTCCTGCAACCTCGATGCGCAATTGATGAACAGATATGATTGGCGAATCCACATCGCTAATTTGGATGTTATTCGACTTCATAAAATAGAGTCCCGGAATATTTACCTTCTGAGAAGTGTGAATAACCACCATCCTTGCTTCATTAATCATTGTTTTTCTACTCCAAAAGGAGTATTTAAACTGCTCCATTATCAACATTGAGCTAAAGGTCTTGATTTATTAATAGTTTTAAAATAAAAACCATGAAAACAAAACTTCCTACTATTGCCTTTTCCGCTTTTGCCTTAGGCACATTTTTCAAAATGGAACACTGGCCTGGGGCCAATATTTTACTTTTATTAAGCGCTCTTCTTATCATTTCTTCAACTTCAATAGAGTTCACGCAATTGGAAAAAGATCGGAAAATTAGAGGTTTGCAATACGGCGTGGCGATAATGATCATAGCTTGTTCTATAGCTGCTATATTCAAAATCTTCCACTGGCCAAATAGTGATTTCTTGGTCAACATCGCAATGAATATTTCTATCCCTGTGGCGATTGTCTTTTTCTTCTTCAGCAACGTTGAATATCGTCTATCACGCAATTTGGTTGCTGGCATTTTCTACTTGTTGCTCCTATTGATGATCTTTTTTCCCGGTAATCCCATCGGAAAAAGGGCAAATCAGGCTCATCAAGAGAATACAATGGAACATCAAAACGCACCCACTGAGCCCGCTCATTGAGTTGGTGTATCTTCCAAAAGAAAAGGGGCTTTATGCCCCTTTTTCATTTAAACCAACTGGAATACATGACATAATTGTTGGCTATCCTTTGCACCTCTCCCTCAAAAAGCTCAGGAGACAAATCCTTCACTTTTTTAGCGGGTATCCCCGCAAAGACAGACCATGAAGGGACATGTGTGCCTTCCAGCAGAACAGCACCTGCTGCAATAATGCAGTTTTCTTCAATGACACAATGGTCCATGACAATAGCGCCCATGCCAATCAAAACATTGTCTTTGATGGTGCATCCATGTACCATGGCCCTGTGACCTAGGCTAACATTATTGCCGATAACTGTTGCTGCCTTTTGATAGGTGCAATGAATGATTGCCCCATCTTGCACATTGACTTTGTTTCCCAAAACAATGCTGTTTACATCTCCCCTAATCACAGCTTGAAACCAGACACTGCATTGGTTTCCCATCTTCACATCACCGACAATGGTGGCATTCTCAGCTATAAAGACATCATCCCCCCACTGAGGTGATTTATCAAGAACAGGCAAAATCAACGGCATCTTACTTTCCAGGTTTAGCAATTGCAGATTTCAACTCAGTGGCGTTGAAGGCCCTCTCATTGATGCCCAAAAATGTCTTGCGCACATTTCCATTCCACAAATAATACACGCCCGGCGTTTCTCCTTCAGGCCCCATGGTGGTCCAAAAAGTAGGAATGTCCAATATCCGGTAAGGGAAATTGCGCCCTGCCTGCTTGATGAATTCTGGTATTTTCTCAGGCTCTTCGTCCATGAAGAAAATATAGATGGGTGGAAAATCTTTTTGTTTAGCCATCTTGGCCAACTCTTTGGCCGTTTCTTGGCAATGATCACAACCAGGTGCAAAGAAGCACACAATGGCCTTTCCTTGATCGATGTTGGCTTTTTTTCCATTGACAATGGCCAACTTAGAAAATGCTGATGTAACAGCAGCGGGACCTGGGTCAACAGCAACCGTCTCAACTTGCTCAGCACCTGATGCTTTTTCCGTTGTGGTATCTATCTCCGCCATCGGGGCTGTTTCTGGAGAGGTAGATGGCTCCTCTATTGCGGCAACCTCAGGAGTCTCTTCTGCCGCACAAGGACAAAATGGGAACAGTGCAAAAATCAACAATGAGGAAAGTGACCAAATCAAAAGCAACAAACTAAAGCGGTGTTTCATCTCCTTTTCCGTTGTTATTTTATACAACCAAATCAAAAGACCAATCGTTGCTACATTCTTCAAAAACGCCTCCAATGGAGTCATCGGAATCAATTGACCAAAACAGCCGCAGTTTCCATTCATGGCGCCGTGCTTGACCATTTCAATGGAAAGGTGAATGCAAAAAACCACCAATAACAAAATGGTGGAAGGGATCACAATTCTCTTAAGATAATGCGGTTGCAAAATCGCGATTCCAATGGCCAATTCTACGCCCAGTAGCAATCGGGCAAAGTATGGAGCGCTGCACCATGAAGCTATACCCAAATCAACCAATTGTTTTTCAAAGGCCCAAATGGGGAACATCTTGGCCAATGCAGACACGACAAAAAGCGCAAACACGATAATGCGCAAGGTCCATTGCATAGAAGTACTTTTCATTGTTTTAAATTTTTCGGGGTCATGACAAATCTAATGCCTAAGTTAATTTCTAGCGTTATATTTGATTGCTTTAGTTCCAGAGAACATGAAAATACCCCAAAAACATCACGCTCTATTATTTTGCATTGTCATCATTGCGTCCTCTGTTTTTATGAAATTGCGAATCATGGAAAAACTCTCTGTTTATTCCGATTATGATGAATATTACACAGCCTCTACTTTTAAAGGTTTTTTCGATCCGGCCTATATCCAAGCATCTAAAGAGGACCCAAGTATTTTAAAGGAAATACAATTTGCCGCCACCCACGCAGCTCGCGATTCAGGAAATTCACTTGTGTACAATTTCTTGGGAATTGTACTTACAAGATCCATTGGTCTTTCTGAAACCGGTATGAGACTGATGAGCTTAACTTTTTATTGTTTTAGTCTTTTGCTCATTCTTCAAATTTTTAAAAAGTTTTCCATCACTCCATGGCTACAAATGGCAGGCGTTTTTGTAATCTGCTTTTTCTCTTCCTTTTCACAATTCTCCATCATTATACGCACCTATTCATTTACCCTTTTTCTTGTTTTGCTTTTTGTTTATTACATCTTGATTTACAAACCTGAGAATGGCCTCAAAACCCTTCTCACAACCTTGGTTTTCAGTGTGGCTATTTTCTTCTCGCATTTCCTGACGGCCTTTACATTAATCTTAATTTGGAGTTTCCTGGTAATGACAACCCCCAAACCGCTACAATCATCCACTATTCGGGGCATAACGTTGGGAGGGATATTCTGTATTTTTGTTTGCCTCACCCACTGGGAGTGGATTGCTCATTTTTTAGAAATGAGCAATGAAATTGGTGATGAGTCCGCGACCAGCACATTGAAAAGCAGGTCGATTCCCTTCACTCTGGATTCGCTATTCCACAAATCACTCGTCTTTTTTGCCAAATATTTTTTCGGGGGCAATGCCTTCAACTTGGTTGGTCTGGGCTTTATTTCTTCCATCCTTTTGTTTTTGGTTTGGATTTGGTTTTCTATCCAACACCGGAAAAATCATTTCATTCTACTGTACAACATTGGCGGACTGATTACTTTGCTATTGGTTTTAAAGAGTCAGCATTTTCTACCTTTTGGTCCCAAATACAACATCTTCTACTGGGGATTTTGGATTTTGGGATTGGTCCAAGTGAGCAAAGAAAAAAAGTCGAATATCAATCTTGCTGTTTTTGCGGTATTGCTCTTGAACGGATTGGGCAATGCTTACGGCAACTGGAAGGGACCTTTTCCAAAAGACATTCAGATTCTAATCAATGGCCAAACAATGGCCATCGCGCCCCAACAGGCCAATGAAATTAAAGAAAGATCGATGGGTTTTGCTTCGTCCAACAGTGACACTTTGATCTTAAAAAATGAGGAAGAGCTTTGTCTTTTTCAAATGGTCCATGAGAAGAAAAATTGCACCTTTGTTCTGAATAATGGAGCGTCTTCTCAACTAGAAATACCTGGATTTCCCAAATACTATGGACCTTATTAAAAGTTCTAAATACGCTTTTATTCTTTGCTTTGCTTTGATAACCATCTCAGCAAAGGCTGAAAAAGAACCAATTTTATTAGGTGACATTTTTCATATTGGTATAAAACACAAAGAGAATGCACGTCGCGTGGCTATTCTTCTGAACGTCAGTTTGGGTTACTTCGGTGTGCACCGCATGTACCTGGGGACAGATCCAAAAGTTCCGATATTTTACACCCTCTCCATGGGTGGAGGTGGTTTGCTTTGGTTGGTTGATCTTGGAATTTTGATAGCCCACAAAGACATTGAGCCCTACATCAACAACCCCCGAATGTTCATGTGGGCTGGAAAAAATTAAACTCTTCTGTTGGCCAGAAGCATGGGTGGCCCTCCAGAAAAAGGATTGTCTCCTCTACCGATGGTCTTGGCATGCAATCCCGCGGCGCTCATCACAGCGCGCTCGCCAAATTTATTTCTGATATCATCCAACGCGTTGTAGAGCTCCACCCGATCATCAGCTCCGTCAAACAAATTCATTTGCTGTCCTCCGCTAACCAAATGACTCATCTTCACGCCCACCAATCGAACCAACATTCTTCTATCAAACAGTTTTTCGAAAAGCTCGTGTATTTTGGGCAATAAAATATGATCCGCAGCGGTGTATGGAATTCTGCATTGCATGGTCTGGGTTTGAAAATCAGAGTAGCGCAGCTTTAGTGTAATACAAGATGTAAGGCGACCGCCCTTGCGCAATTGATACGCCAAGTTCTCAGTCATCGCTACCAGTATTCCTTTGAGCTTAACCAAATCCGTGGTGTCACGGTCAAAGGTTCTTTCCGCTGAGATGCTCTTTCGCTCTTGATAAGCCACGACGGGAGAGCTGTCTTCACCATTGGCTTTTTTCCAAATCACCAAGCCATTTTCTCCCAAGGCCGCGTGCAGCAAATCCGGCTGCATCTCCTGCAACGTTCCTATGCGTTGAATCCCCAAGTTGCGCAGCGTTTGGTAGGTCTTGTCCCCCACCATTGGAATTTTCCGAATGGACAAAGGCGCCAAGAAAGGGCGCTCATTGCCCTGCTCCACCCACATTTGATTGTTGGGCTTGGCCTCTCCTGTGGCCACCTTTGACACGGTCTTATTCACCGATAATCCAAAAGAGAGCGGCAATCCTGTTTCTTTGATTACCCGCTGACGGAGCTCCGCCGCAAAACGGTAACAGCCAAAAAACTTATCCATCCCTGACAGGTCACAATAAAACTCATCAATGGACATCTTCTCAAAAACAGGAACACTTCCTTGGACAATCTCACTGACCATATCGGAGTACTTCATGTAATTGTGGCTGTTGCCTCTAATGACAACGGCCTCTGGACACAATTGCTTGGCCAACTTCATGGGCATGGCTGAGTGAACACCAAAGGCACGCGCCTCATAACTGCATGCGGCCACCACCCCGCGATCACTCGTACCTCCCACCAAAATGGGTCGGCCGTTGAGACGGCTATCCATCAATCGCTCCACAGATACAAAGAATGTATCCATGTCCATGTGCATGATTGATCGTTTTTTGTCCATAGTGCTTTGCAGAATAACGAAGTTAATGGGAATTCAAACTGAAAAAGGCGTTGTTCACTCTTTTTTTCCATTGTTCAAATACTTGGTT
>CANNHA010000023.1 GCA_947504275.1 Flavobacteriales bacterium | reverse complement strand
GGTTACGCAAGTTTTTCTTCAAGAACCCGGTTATTACGGATGGTTGATGAACGCGGATTTTCCACGCTATACCAAGCAGGTATTTAAAAAGATCAAAGAATCAATGTGAAGAGAATAATTGTCTTGGTCAGTAATGATTTGAGCTACGATCAACGGGTAGCCAAGACTTGCACATGGTGGCATAAGCGTGGATTTGATGTTACTTTAATTGGCTTTGAAAAAAAAGGTAGCCTTCCAGTTTATTTTCCCTACCGTGCTTTGAGGTTTTCAAATCCTTTTCAGCAAGGGGTTTTGTTTTATGCTTGGATTCAACTCCGATTGTTTTTCTATCTTTTGTTTCAACGAACTGACATTGTGTGGTGCAATGATTTGGACACCCTTTGGCCTGCTGTAAGTTTGAAGTTTTGGAAGAAATGGCAGATTGTGTATGATGCTCACGAATGCTTCACGGAATCAGTTGGTTTGATAGGCCATCCTCTTAAACGAAAGATTTGGATGACCATTGAAAGAGTATGTATGCCAAAAGTTGATCATTGCTTCACAGTTTCAAATGGGATACGGGAATTCTATCAGAACAAATACATTAGGTCTTTTCACGTCATGCGCAACTTACCGGACCTTTCTATTTCTCTTGTTACTGCTGAAAAACCAAAGGCGTGGGAAGGTAAACAAGTACTTTTTTATCACGGTGTATTCAATGCGCATAGGGGTTTGGATGAACTCATCGATGCAATGCAGCTGCTTCCAGAAATCATTTTGGTATTGGTTGGTTATGGCGAACATGAAGTGGTGTTAAAAGACAAAGTGAAATTGCTGCATTTGGTAGATAAGGTTTTCTTTTTGGGCCCCATGAATTACCCAAATATTTTGGGAATGCTTCATCATGCAGATTTGGGTATCGCTCTGGAAAAGCCTGTTAGTGAGAGTTTCAAGTGGGCATTGCCCAATAAGATATTTGATTATGCCCGAATGGGTTTGCCCTTTATTACTTTAGGGAATCCTGAGGTTGTGTCCATTTTGGACAAGTATCCAATGGGGTGGGTAACTCAATCTTTGAAGCCTGGAGATTTATCTTCTTTCATCCTCCAATGCCTTAAGGACATTCCATACCATACTTCAACATTGCGTGCTGCGCAAAAAGTATTTCTGGATAACAATAATGCGGAGAAGGAATGGAAGATTTTGGAATCTATTGTTGAATAGCTCGCGGAATCAAACGCTTTAAACAGAATTTGACCATTGATAAACCGGCAAATAATGTATTTAGTGGAAAGGAAAGCAAGGTCATTTTAATTTTCATCTCTTCCCTGTACAACGGCCAAGTGAATTTTTTTGAAAGTCCATCTGCTTTGCAAACTGCGAAGGTGAGTGATGTGGTTAATGCCTTACATTTTGCCAAATACAATTGAAGGTGAAGATGGTAATCTCCTAAAATTTTAAATCTTCCACTTAACGGATGGCTTGTAAAAACACTTTTTCGGTAAATACATCCTTGTTGGTGAATGGTATTTCTCCAGTACATTTTCCAATCCAACTGACTCACAAATGTTTTTGGAATCCATTGACTGATGGATTGAGTGTTTTCAACCGTGCCTAGGATGAGATCATACTGATTGCCAAAGTCATATTGTATTAGTCGTTGAATGACATGCTCTGATGCCAACTGATCATCGGCGCCCATCAGGTATATCCAATCTCCTTTGCTTTTTTCAATCCCTTTTTGGAAGGCATCAAATATCCCGTTGTCTTTTTCTACAACTACCAAACATTGATCTTTGAACTCTTCAAGAATGGAAACGGTTGCTTGATTTGTGCTAACCGCATCTTGAATGATGAGTTCTATTTTAGGATAGGATTGATGGAGGACAGAAAGAATAGCTTTTTTGAGGTCCTCACCAGCATTGAAACAGGGAATGACAACACTTACCCAAGTCATGCTTTTGGTGACGCCGTTTGTATTTTTCCTTCTTCGCAAACCCAAACCTTTCCTTTGAATTGTTGCATGGCAACGTAGTCATGGGAGGCCATGAGAACTGCTGTTCCTGATAGTGAAATTTGATAGAGCAGTTCTGTGATTTCTAAGCTCATTTGAGGATCTAAATTCCCAGTGGGCTCATCCGCAATGATGAGCATGGGTGTATTGAGCAGTGCGCGGGCAATGGCCACACGTTGTCTTTCTCCTCCGCTCAATTGATGTGGTTTTTGCAAACCTTTGTTGTTGAGGCCAACACTGTCCAATGATGATTCTATGCGGCTTCTAATGGCATTGGCATCTTTCCATCCTGTTGCTTGCAAAACAAATTCAAGATTTTCATTCACTGTTCTGTCATGCAACAATTCAAATTCTTGAAATACAATTCCAATTTTTCTTCTGAGAAAGGGAATGTCCTTTGGTTTTATGGTTTTTAAGTTGTATCCGCAACAGTGAGCATCATCAGCTTGAATGTCATGATCAGCGTACAAAGTTTTCATGAAGCTGCTTTTACCGCTTCCGCTTTTTCCTATCAAATAAACAAACTCCCCTGGATGCATTTGAAAATTCAATTGGGACAATACAGGAATCTTATCGTGGTATACACTTCCATTGACAATTTGAACCAAGGCTTGATTTGTACTCATGATGTGAAGGTAAAACGAAAAAAAAGGTCGGAACGTACGTCCGACCTTTTTTATTGACACCCCAATTGGGAATACCTTAAATCTTGAAATCTTTTTTCTTCACCTTTGGGTTCACGTTGAATTCGCTGATGGTTATTTCTACTAGCTGTCCACCTGCGTTTTGTTTTACCACATTGGGATATTTAACACCATCTGCAGTTGTGCCATAAGAAACAACCGTGGTTTCTGATGTTTGTGTGGTTTCACCTACTTTTTGCACGGTGATGGTTTTCATGCGAAGTCCAGATTTTACATCGAAGTAATCAGTAGCTACCATTCCGTTGGCGTATGTATTTTCGACAACATACATGTCCGAGCCGTTTACAACTTCAATACCTTTTAACTGTGATTGTATTCCAAAGTCGGCGTAATGCAATTCAGCCAATAAATCACTTTGGATTTTGGCTTGAAGGATTTCAGCCTCACCACCTTCCATGCTTTGTCCCATTTGACTGATTTGCATTTTAGTACCATCCCATGTTTGTGTCATCATGGCATTGCCATTCATGGAAACCACCAAACGCATTGCTGTGTTGGCGATACAAATGCTTTGCATGTCCAACTTGGCCATACCTACATCAAACTTTCCTTTTTGCTCAAATGATTTGATTTTGGCAATCTTGTCTTTTCCTCCGGTAGCTTGGATATAGTTATTGAAAACAACTTGAGCTGTAACATCCGCAGGAGCAGGTCTAAGGTCAATGAATACACTTCCATCTGGATTGTATTTTGATATTTTTCCATCGGCATCGAAAGTCGTGATTTTACTTTCGATTTCTTTATTGCCGACTACTGTGATGTAGGCGTTGTTTGGCATTAATACTCGCTTGGCCAACGTTAAGATGTCCTGAGCAGTAACGGCATTCAAGCGTTCCAAATAGGTCTCATAAAAATTCTTTGGCAAACCGTACTTGTCGATGTTCTTGGCAAAACGTGCAACAGTTTGTGGTCTTTCCAATGAACGGGCAAATTGACCTGTCATGATGTTTTTGACGATTTGAAGTGTTTTATCATCTACGGCTTCATTGGTCAATTTGGTAATTTCCAGCATAAGCTGAGTGATTGAACTGTCAGTCACCTCATTTCTTACACTGGCTCCAGCGCTAAAGTTTCCAATATAGTCATCGGCAGCGATATCAGAGTATGCCCCGTAAGTATATGCTTTGTCCTCTCTCAAGTTTTGCATCAAACGGGTTTGAAATCCGCTTCCTCCCAAAATGTTGTTCAATACTGAGGCAACCAATGCATCTTGTGTGGTTGGTACCAAATCAATGGGGTAGGTGATGTTGATGACAGATTGAACTGCACCTGGCATAGGTACAAAAACAACCTCGTTTCCAGCAGGGACTTTGGGCGCACGGAATTTTAATTTAGGAACATCTCCTCTGTTCCATGAAGCAAAATACTTATTGGCCTGCACTTTGGCCGTTTCCATGGTGATGTCTCCCACGATAATCAAATAAGCCACATTGGGTTTGAAATAACTGTTGTAATAATTGACAATGTCTTCACGGCCAATATTCTTAACAGTCTCTTCTGTCATCTGCTCTCCATATGGATGGTTTTTACCATAGGTAACCATGTTACCAATCTTGGAAGAAATGGAATTGGGATCTGTTTTTTCAGAAATCAATCCGCTGATGGTCTTTTTCTTGAATTTCTCTAATTCAGTTTCTGGGAAAGAAGGATTCAACAAGACATCAGAGAAAATCTCCAACATTTTTTCGCTGTGCTTGGTTAAGCAAGCGCCATAAATTCCATCCGAGCCACTTGAAAATTGAGCACCGATAAAGTCAATGGATGAAGTGATTTCATCCTTTGATCGGCTCGTTGTTCCTTTGGACATCATGTCTCCGGCAAATGAAACATAACCCGCTTTGTCTCCTTCTTTGATGGGGTCTATTTCCAATTGCAAAGAGTAGGAAACATTGGGCAATTTGTGATTTTCTACAACGATGACTTTTAAGCCATTGTCCAGTGTGAAGGTTTGGTATGAACCAATCTGAATTTTTGGCGCTGGCCCTGCCGATGGAGCTTTGCTGCGGTCAACTTTTTGGGTCATTCCCGCCACTGCTATCATCAGTGCGAAAATGGATACTATATATTTTTTCATGAATGAATCAACTTGAAGATTATTGTTTTAATAGACTTGGATCGTGCTCAAAGTAAATGGTCACTCTGTTTTCAGGAGTGTAATATTTCTGAGCTGCTTTCATCATGTCTTCTTTGGTTACTTTCATGTAGCGATCAATTTCTGTATTGATCAAATTGGTTTCGCCATAGTAAGTGTAATAATTGGCTAAGCTTTCAGCAATTCCCGCCATGCTAGAATTTCTGGAAATGAAATCGCTTTCAATTTGGTTTCTTAATTTCTGGTATTCTCCGTCTGTGATGGGTGTGGTTTTTAATTTGTCCACTTCCGCATTGATGGCCGTTTCTAGGTTATTGGTTTCAACGCCCATGTTGGCCATGGCAAAAGCCAAGGTCAATCCTGGATCTTCAAGGTTGAATGTGAAGGCTCCGCAATACATGGCCAGTTCTTGTTCGTCTACAATGCTTTTGTTCAAGCGAGAACTTTCACCATTGGAAAGCAAAGTGTTCAACATATCTACAGCGTAAAACTCACCGGTTCCTTGCGCTGGAATGCGATAGGCTTGAACCAACAATGGCAATTGATCTTTTACTTTGATGACATCGCGAACTTCACCTTTAGGCTCCTCTTTGAAAGTAGGACGAGCGATGTCTTTGCCTCTTGGTATTTCTCCAAAGTAACTGTCGATTAATTTTTTGATTTGCTCAGGATTGAAATCACCTGCGATGCTCAATACAGCATTGTTGGGAACGTAGTAGGTGTGATAGAAATCCACAAAGTCCTGATCCTTAGCAGCGTTCAAATCATCCAAACTTCCGATGGGTGCCCATGCGTATGTGTTATTTTTGTAAGCGCGTTTCAAGGTTTCTGGAAAAAGATTTCCGTAAGGCTGATTGTCATAACGCTGACGCTTTTCTTCTTTAACAACTTCGCGCTGAGTTTCAATTCCATCTTTTTCTACTTTGGCGTGCATCATGCGCTCGCTCTCTAACCACAATCCCAATTCCAATTGGTTACTTGGAAGAAGGTCATAGTAAAAAGTACGGTCTTGAGAAGTGTTGGCATTCAAGCCGCCACCTGCATTCTCTACATATTTGGCGTATTCTCCACGGCCGATATTGTCTGATCCTTCAAACAATAAATGCTCAAAGAAGTGAGCCATACCAGTACGACCAACTTGTTCATTTTTGGAACCAACGTGATACAAAACGGTGACGGCGACAATGGGTGTGCTGTGGTCTTCATGCAAGATCACATGCAGACCATTTTTCAGATTGTATTCTGAAAATTTAATCTGTTGTGCCATCCCCCATTGACCGATGAAAGCAGCGGTCAAGAAAAGTAAAATTCTTTTTTTCATTGTTTAAGGATTATGCCCCAAAAATAGGTCACTAACCCTTTTCGTCAATGTCAAAAGTTGCGAAAATGAGTAGAAAGAATTTTATAAAACAGAAATGGATGGTTAGTGCCCACCTCCCTCAACAGCGGAGAGCTCAATCCCTTGTCTTTTGAGAATCTGAGCAACCTTGAATCCGTAGAAAGCCAAATAAGCAAAACACATCACCCCCACCCAATAGGAAGCTTGAATGCCAATGGATGGCATTTCAGCCAATATCCCTTGGGTAACGCTGATGAATCCACCTCCCATGATCATCATGATCAAGAAACCTGATCCTTGGTTGGTCTGATGTCCCAATCCTGAAATGGCCAACGTGTAAATGCACGGCCAAAGCGTGCTGCAGAACAATCCCACGCTGATAAAGGCATAAGCACTCATCATACCGGATCCATAAATCCCAATCAGTAAAGAGGCTATGCCTAACAATGAATAAATCAACAATTGACGAGATGGATTTCCTTGACTCAAGAAATCACCTAAGATCAAGATGAGAATGATACCTGCATAAGGGTAAAAGATGGTGAGATTATGACCCGCAATGGCATTGACCAGCAGAAAAATACCAAATGCAGCATAAGGAAGTCCGATGCGGAACAACATTTTTTGCGTATTGTCTTTGGCAAATACAATTCCTGCAGAAGTCCAACGTCCAATCATCAAGCTGGCCCAAAACAAAGAAACATAAGGTGCGATGTGCTCCTCACTGATTTGCAACTTTTGCTTCATGAATTCAGGAAGGTTGGAGGCGGTAGAAACCTCAACACCCACATATACAAAAATGGCAATCATACCCAACCACAATTGTGGAAAACGAAAGACACTTTTGTTGTCTTTGGTGGCAACTTCTTTTTGTTCGAGTTGATCAGGAATTGAACTTCTTAAGAAGAAATAGGCGGCCAATAAAAAGGCCAAACCGAGCACCAAATAAGGGAATTTCACAGCGTTGACATCCATTGCTGTTTGGCTACCCACTTTTCCAAAGATGGCAAAGGCTACGATGAGTGGTCCAATGGTGGTACCGATGTTGTTGATGCCACCTGCTAAGCTGAGACGCTGACTCCCTTGTTCTGGATTACCCAAAATGATGGCCAGTGGATTGGCAACGGTCTGTTGCAGTGAAAAGCCTAAACCAACGATGAACAATCCCGTTATGAATATTACAAATGTTACGTTTTTATCGGACTTAAATTCTGCTTTAGCAAGGTCTTCTGTCATGGCGTTGGCTTCTGCATATTCTGCAGTGAGTTGGCCTTGTGCCATCATGTTCATGCGGAAATAATAGTCGGTTAGTTTGGCCTGATACTCTTGCTCAGCTTTCACATAGTATTGCGCAGCAGGGTAGAACAAGCCTGTTCCCAGTGCACTAATGGCCAAGCCCAAAGCCAATCCTTTGCGGTAGCCAATGGACTCTAAAATGTCCTTTTTGCGAAGCTTAGAGATAACGATATAGGCTATGGATCCAACGGTGTAGGCTACATAAAAAGCAAATGAAACCATTTGGGATTGAATTTGATTCAAGTCCAATACCTTTTTAAATACAGGAATCAAAATATCATTTCCTGCGGCTACAAAGCCCCAAAAGAAAAATACCAAGATCAATGCGGAGAACGCCTTTTTTTGTTGTGAATTCATTACCTTGCTTGTTAAACGGTTAAGTGATGCAATATAGAATTTTTTTTCAGATTTTACTCCTTTCACTTTTACTTATTGTAAAAAGTGCAATTTCTCAATCTGTGAGATTAAAAGACCGATGGGGGGATCAAGTTGTCTATGTTGATGGAAGTGTCTTAAAGGCAAAGGATAAGTGGGGACAGACGCTTTACTTTTGGGATGGGGCTTCTATCATGGTGAAAGATAAGTGGGGTGAGTCCCGCTTCTATTTTGATGGGCCAACGGTGAAACAAAAGGACAAGTGGGGCGATCCGCTTTATTTTTTTGATGGACAAACCATCAAGCAAAAAGACAGATGGGGACAGCCCTTGTATTATTTAGATGGGCAAACTCTGAAAGCAAAAGACAAGTGGGGTGAGCCTTTGTATTATTTCGAATCTATTCCAGAAAAGTGGGTCATCATCTGCCTGATTCAATGAAAAAGGGACTTTGTTTCTTTTCTGTGTTGTTGTGTTCTTGCACAACCCCTGTTTCATTTATGAAGCAATTGGAAGGTACTTGGTGTGGCCCATCTTCTGGAGAAGGTGAGATTTGTGAAACATGGAAACCTACAGAACAGGGATGGGAAGGAATTGGGGAGTGGTTGGAAGATGGTCAAAGTTCGACCACTGAGCATTTGTCTGTTTTGGAAACCGATAGTGGATGGTACTATGTGGCTCATCCTATCCAAGCAGAGAACCCCACGTTTTTCAAGTTGAAAGAAGTTACAAAAACCACATTGACTGTGTCCAATCTGCGCCACGACTTTCCACAAACCATACTATACCGCTTATCCAGCGATACCTTGTTTGTTCATTTAGAAGGTGAAGACATGAATGATGAATCCATCGAGGAAGATTACTACCTCATTAAAAATCATTAAACTCCTGGATTCAAATTCATTTTTTCTGCGTAGTATTCACAAAAATCTTTCATGGTGGAGGCCATGCGTGTGTCACCTGTAGATCGCTCAAAACTATCAGACAAGGTGAGCAGGGTTTGGTGAACAAAGAATTTCATTTCATCTACAGTCATTTCTTTGGTCCAAAGGTCGATGCGCATGGTATTCTTTTCATGCTTGTCCCAGAAGCCCAAAATCATGGCCTTGGCTTCTCGCTGTTCTCCTGCATCGGTAGCTTCCCATTGAATTTTTTCTGCAACCTTGTTGTTATCTAGTTCAATTTGTATGTTGATGGCTGATTGACTCATTTTTTAAAGTTCAGGTTTGTAAGCGCTGAGTATTTTTTGATTGTTTCTTTCTTTCCACAATTGCTCCAAAGTTACATTGGGGTTTTTAACCATGTAGGCGGAAACAATTTTCCAACCCATCCACAAACCCAATTGCGGACTAGCGTTAGACGGAAGGTTTCCGGCATTGGTAAAAGGAGCTTCATTGAACCATTTGGCTATTTCTTCTTTGCGTGTTCCAAACAGTAAATCTTGCCTTGCAATTTCTTTCCAAATGTTCAGTTCATTTTCTTTGGCCCAATCCCATTCTTTGCCACTCCACATTAGGTGCGTTGAATCTGCTGTTTCTGGTTGAACAATTCCCAATGCATACATGATTTTTCCGGAGTAAATCATTGAGCTTAGAAAGTCGTTTTTTTCAGGAGGAATGGAATCGTAGTGGTCATATCTAAACGACAACCAATTGAATAGGGCATTGGAACACAAATAGCGCGCATCCATATTGAATCGTTTGTAGTTGGGGAAGCGTTCAGGAGGGAATTCATTTACCAACGGATGGGGATAGATGTAATAGTCCAAACCAATGAACAAGTTATTATTGATCGCAAATGAAGCAGCGGCCAATCCAGCATTCATCCAAATGATGTTGGGGTTTTCTTCTCGCGGTAAAAGAACTTTTAGACGCGCAAAAGATTCAGCCAGTTGTTTTTCGTAGGCTAGTATTTTTTCAGGGCTGTGCGTTTCAATGGAAGCCTTCTGAAGATCGCGCATGTCTTTGAATTCCGCAAAACGCTGAAGTGTTTGCCAGGTGCTAGTGTTAGAAGCCTTTCCCATACCCATGATCTGTTCCAAATAGGCGGTGTAGATTTCCTTTGGCAGCTGCTCGATTTTTTTTCTGAAATCGTTTCTGTCTGCGTTATTAAATACTACGTCGTCCAATCGATAAGATTGCAGCGGAACAACGGAGAGTTGATCTTCTATTTGCTCTTGTCGCGGATCTTTGGATCTATCATTACATCCGCCGCATCCTGAAAGAATGAGGGCGAATGTTGTGTATAAAAAACATTGGTAATTCAGAAATTTCATCATTAGATTTGAGCGAATATCTGTGCAAGATTAACTAAAATACATTGATGATGAAAAAAATCGTTTTCTTGGTAATGGGCTTGGCCCTGGCTACAATGGTTTCCGCTCAAGGCAAATCGTTTAAGATTGGTATCAAATTATCACCCTCCATGGGATACATGAAAACCGATGTAGGAGATATCGCCACCAATGGTCGTCCATTGCGTTTTGGTTACGGACTCATTTTTGACCGCATGTTTTCAGAGAACTACGCGTTGGGTTTTGGATTGAACATGATTGAGTTTGGCGGTCACGCTGAGTATACAAACCTTTATTCAGAATCAGGATCTATACCGACCATACAATATGTAAAGCGCAACTACAACAAAGTGAAGTATGTTGAAATGCCTTTGACATTGAAATTGCGCACTGCCATGATAGGCAAGATGATTTATTGGGGGCAGTTTGGTGTTGGTTTGGGTTATTTGTTTTCAGGCTATGCAGATGAGGAAGTGACTGATCTGTATGAGCAGAAAGACGCAGCGAGTGGAGGGGCTTTTACTTCTACCAGTGGCAAAGTCAGTGTCGATGATAAATTGGATATTAAGTCTAATTTGAATCCCATTCGCGCCAGCATGATTATCGCGGCCGGCGCTGAGTATCCTATTTCCGGTTCAACGTTTTTGTCCTATGGAATCACTTACAATGGAGGATTGTTGAGTATGTATGGAGCAAGCGATGAGGTGATCAAATACAAAGACGGTGCTGTTGCTTTTAACAACGATAACAAAACGCCGGTATTTGTTGAGAAAAAGATTTTGTTGAATCAAGTTCAATTGAATGTTGGTATTATCTTTTAATGCAACACGATAACATTATCCGATACATCGTTGAGTGGCTTCAGGGGTACTTGAAGTCATCTGGCCAAAGTGGTTTTGTAGTGGGCATAAGCGGCGGGATAGATTCCGCATTGACATCAACCCTCTGCGCGATGACGGGAGCTCCTACTTTGTGTTTGGAGTTGCCCATTCATCAGCCTGCCAATCAAGTTTCTCGTGCATTGAACCACATGGCGCAGTTGCAATCTCGTTTTAAAAATTGTAGTGGCATTACTGTTCCACTCACAGAGGCTTTTGAAACATTGGTTAGTCCTTGGTCAAGAATAGAAGATGGGCAGTTGCAGCATTTGGCGCTTGCCAATACCAGAGCACGTTTGAGAATGACAACCTTGTACTACTATGCAGGAATTCATCGTTCGTTGGTAGCGGGAACTGGAAATAAGGTAGAAGATTTTGGCGTTGGCTTCTATACCAAATATGGTGATGGAGGGGTGGATATTTCTCCGATTGCTGATTTAACCAAGACACAAGTAAGAGAACTGGCCGCTCATTTGGGTGTTCAACATGATATTTTGGTTGCGCCACCAACAGATGGACTTTGGCAGGATGATCGTTCAGATGAAGATCAAATCGGGGCCACCTATCCTGAGCTGGAATGGGCCATGGATTGGTTATCTAACAATGGATTAAAGAATGATAATAAATGGATTAAGCCTGAGTATTTTCTTTGGAATGCTCTTTTGCAAAGACAGCAAGAGGTATTGACCATCTACATGCGTTTGCACAATAACAATCAACACAAAATGATCCCCATCCCGGTGTGTGAGATCCCCCAAGATTGGTTGTAATCAAATGCAAATGCCAATGACCAGGACGTCATCGGTTTGCTCGTTTTCTCCTTTCCATTGATGAAAAGCTTCAAGCAATTTTTCCCTTTGATTTAGATGTGTTTCGGTTGCTATAGAAGTCAATAATTCTTTCAGGGATTTTCGCATGAATTTTTTTTGCAAGGCTCCTCCAAATTGATCCGCATATCCATCGCTGAATACAAATACCATGTCGTTTTTCTCAATGGTATGGCTCTGGGTGGTAAATACATTGTGAGTATTGGCATCATTCCCGATGCTTTTTTTATCTCCTTTGATTTCGATCAGTTGGCCATCTCTTATGATGATAACATTGTTTTGCGCACCAGAAAATTCGAGAACCATATTGTCATAATCCACAGAACACAGCGCAATGTCCATCCCATCCTTGATTTGGTTTTCATTATTGGTGTTGAATGCCGCAGCGGCTATTCTGTTGACCTGATTCAGAATTTGTCCAGGCTTTGTATATACCTTGGTGACATGGTTCAACGCATTGTGCGCAATGAGACTCATAAAAGCTCCGGGTACGCCGTGTCCTGTGCAGTCCGCAGCAGCAAACAACTTTTTGTTTCCTTGTTGTTGAAACCAATAAAAATCGCCGGAAACTACATCTTTCGGTAAATAGAGAATGAAATGCTCTGGGAATATTTTTTGAATCGACGCGGTATCGGGAAGTATGGAATCTTGCAAGCGCTTGGCATAAGAGATGCTCGATTTTAGATCAGCGTAGAGTGATTGAATTTTTTCTTTCTGCTCTTCTGCTGTATTTTTTTGTTGGGTAATTTCTTGCGTTTGTTCAGCCACTTTTTCTTCCATGCGGTGACGGTAAAAGGAAAGGTCGTCTTTCATGCGCAGCAAAGATTTTCCCATTTCATCATCTTTGGAAAGGGGTTCAAATGAAGCTTCTAAGTTTCCTTTTCCTATCTCTGTTGCAAAGTTTTTGGTTCGTTCAAAGTTTTGTTTCAATTTTTCCATGGCAATGCTCATGTCACCAATCTCATCATTGAATTTGGGCAGTTCCTCCTGGCTGTAAATTCCAAATGATAATTTCTTTAAACTTCTTCTTATTTTTCTAACGCGTGAAGTAATGGATTGGCTGGTGAAATAGGCGATGACCATTCCCAGAAAAATGATGATAACGCCTAGCACACCTAGCAAAGTATAGAGTTTATCAAACGATTGGTCCATTAAATCCCGCTCATGCGAAATGGAATCTTTGAATTGGCCCAAGATGTCTTTGATGAGCAATTGAACTTTCTCCACTTCCAAGGGAATTTCTTTTCCTTGAAGAAAAAGATCCTCGGCCATGATGATATTCATGGGATCGTTGTAGCTATCAAAGCAGCAAAGCGTTTCCCTGAGCGTCGAATATTTTTGGTTGAGCAGTTTCCAATGTCCTATGATCAGCGCCCATTCTCGCTTTTGGCCTTCCGTCCATTGATGGTGCAATTGTTGAATTTCTCTGATTTGTTTTGGAATAATAGAATCACAGAGGGCAATGAATGTTCTTCTTTCAATGTGCTCTTCATTGCGCTGAACATATGCCCATTGCTTGGCGAGCTCATAGGACTGATCAATGCTCAACAGTAAATTTCTATTCAATGTCAATGAGGGCAAATGAACGTTGTTCATTTGGTGGTTGATTTTCTCCGCCTTGCTCAATGTGGTTTGCACAAAGAACAATGCAATCATCAGCACCAAGATGAAGATGCCAAATCCCAACGATAATCTCAATGGTATGGTGAACCGCCACTTCCGCATTATTCCTGAGGAAAATTGGTTTTAAATTCTTGTTGCAATTGGTTGAACTGTTCATCATTGCCAATGGCGCGATAGATGAACATCAAGGCCTTGTATTGCGTAGCACTTTTTGGACAATCATTGAATGTGGCTTGCGCATAGGGCAGTGCTTGATGAAAAAGCGACAACGCATCATCTTGAATTTTCATCAATGCATCAAACTCCACGTCAGCATCGATTTGCTTGATTTTAAATACACCAATGTTGTAATAGATGATGGCGATGTTGTTCATCGCTTCGCAATCTGTGGGGTCTTCTTTTAGAATTTTTTCATACAATTGAATACACAGGTTGAGCCAGTCCACTTGCTTCACATCCGCTTCCCAGAATTCATAGAAACGTTCTGATTTTCTTTTTTCGAATTCTATGCGCAAAGCCCTTGCGGATTGCGGAGTAAGGCTTTTGTTGTTCCAAGATTCAAAATAATCATAGGCAGCATCTGCGCTGCTCTCATTGCCTTGTTGAAATTGCTTGGCTTTGAGCAAAGCGTCATTGTACAAAGTGCTGATGATAAATTTCTGAGCTTTGTTGATGTTGTCGATGAGTTCTTGTTCTTGGTTAGAATTGAGCTTCAAGGCGCTCTCAAAGGCCAGCAAAGCATTTTCACGAAAGTGTTTTGTTGGCTCCAATTCAGGTTTCAATTTGTAGTTCTCTTTGAGTAAAAACCCGAGTGTGTATTGTGCGTAAGCTTCATTTTTTTCTTGCTCTATCACACGCAACATTTTTTCCAATGCCTCAGAAGGATTTTGATTTTTCTCGAAATCAGCCACTACCGCATCCGTCATTGGGTGTTGCGCCCAACCGGAAGAAATGATCAATCCGAGGATTGCAATGAGGAATGAATGTTTCATTGATTGACGCGCCATTGCATGATTTTTATTCCGGGTTGTATTTGGTCTTCGTTCATCGCCACTTCATTGAGTTCATAACGGACACTGCCATTGACCGACTTGAAATTGATATGGGCACCATTGGCCAGAGCGCCTTCCCAATTGCTCACCATCAAGGTTGACTTTTCTTTGAGCATTTTTTGAATCTGGCCCCAATCGTTCTTTTTTGTTTTATCCACAAAAACCAAATGGATATTGGCTGGAATGCTCTGCGCATTATTGGATTGCACCACCTCAATGGGTTGTAAACCGATTGTTTGGTTTTTGTATTTGGATACAAAATGATTATAGACTGCTTCATTGCCAATGATGACAATCTTGAAGCTCCCTTTTTTCATGGAGCTAGGCCATTGATTGTTATTGGCAAATTGATATAAGAAGTTGGCTTCCATCATGGCGCGGGTATCACTCTCATCAATTTTTTGCGCCAATAGTCCAAAGGAGATAAATATCCCCAGCAATACCAATGATAATTTAAGAATGGTCTTGGACATAGTACGAAAATAGGGGCCTAAGCCCCTAATATTCAATGAAGAAGTACCATTCCATAAACGATGGAATGTTAATTCAATTACTTGCCATTTCCTTCGTTCACCGCAACGGTTTCCAAATCGCGGTCAAACAAATAAAGGCTGCTTTTCTCGTCTCCCAGGAGGTGCAAGCGGTCTAGAATATTGCGGGCCAAGGTTTCTTCTTCAATTTGTTCAGACACGTACCACTGCATAAAGTTGTGGGTGGTGTAGTCTTTTTCTTTCAAGCAGACGTCCACCACTTTGTGAATTTCCATGGTTACTTTTTGCTCATGGTTGAGCAAAGCGGTAAAAACATCTTTGAGATTTTTGTAAGGCAATGCGGGTTTTCCAATGGCGGGGATGATGGAGTTTCCACCGCGGTCATTGACAAACTTGACCAATTTTAACATGTGCATTCTTTCCTCATCGCTATGCGCGTATAGGAATGCGGCAGTTCCTGGAAAACCTTGACGCTCGGCCCAAGTGGCCATGGCCAAGTAGGTATGGCTGCTCTCTGCTTCAACCAAAATTTGGTCGTTAAGGGCTTTTTCTACTTTTTTATTGATCATGTTTTTTTTGTAAAGTTAATATTGAGTCGTCGGCAGATTGCTCAACAAAGGTTAATTCTTAGTGTTATAAAATCTTTGGATTGAAAATACCTTCGGTATTTCAGCTCTCTCTGCCAAATGCGCTATCAGGTAATGCGCCATCAACGGGGCTTGTAACACCCCCTTGGTTCCTAAGCCGTTGAAAATCCCATACTGAGGTTGTTCTGGCAACGTCCCAATGATGGGGTTTCTGTCTATGACAGTGGGTCGCAATCCTACTTGAACACTTTCAACATGCAATGCAATGGGCAAATGTTCTCTCAACTTTTTCATTAGGTCTTCCACAATGTTATCGTCCACTGTGGTATCGGATTTCTCCCACTCATAACTCGATCCAACGCGCAGTCTATGGTCATCCGTGGGTATGGCAAAGTTGCCATAATGTACAATGTGCTGTGGGATGGTTTGTTCAGCTTTTACCGACAACACATGTCCTTTGTTGGGGATAATCCTGATCCTTTCAAACGCATTGGGCATTGCGGCCAACCCGGTGCAAAAAATGATGCGGTTGTATGATGCGTTCGTTTCTGAATCTGCTAACCTTTTTTCAATTTCATGTTTACCCAGATTCACATATTGCTGGCTTTTTTGAAAATGTTTTCGTGTGGTTTCTAAAAATTCGGGAACATTCAGCCAACCTGATGTGAGCACACTACCGCTTTGAAACGTCTGTTGCCAGAGAGGGAGTTTTTCTTCGGGTACACCTAGTAAATTTTCGTATTTGGTTAAGATGGATTTCATGTCCCAGTCCCGTCCATATTGGGCGTCGGGAAAAATGCGGTGAATGGGGGAGTGGTGAAAACTCTTTACTCCCAATACCTCATTGCATCTTTCAAAAAAAGTTGTACAATGGAGCAACAGATCATGGATGTGTTCCGGTGCGGTTATCCGCTTAAACGAAACGGGATTCCACAATCCCGCCGCGTATTTCGATGAACAATATTGCGTTTCATCGTTCCAAATTTCGAATTCAATCCCCTGGTGTTGGCATTGGAGGGCAAGCACACTTCCGGCCAAGCCCTGCCCAATGATCAACCATTTTTCACTCATTGAATCACGTTGAGGCGTCGTCCAATTTTAGTGAAGGCAGAAACGGCTCGGTCTATATGCTCTGGCTCATGTGCCGCAGACAATTGAACGCGTATCCTGGCCTGTCCCTTGGCTACCACTGGATAGAAAAATCCAATAACATAAATTCCTTCTTTCAATAAAGCGTCGGCAAAATCTTGCGCCAACTTGGCGTCATACAGCATCACGGGAACAATGGCTGATTCGCCATCCTTGATATCAAAGCCTGCTGCCTTGATTCCGGTTTTAAATCGTTGAATATTGTTTTCCAACTTATCGCGCAATGTTGTCGTAGAGGACAACAAGTCAAAAACAGCAATAGATGCACCAACTATGCTCGGAGCCAAACTGTTTGAGAATAAATAAGGTCTGCTTCTCTGACGCAGCATCTCGATGATTTCTTTTTTTCCTGTGGTAAATCCACCCATGGCTCCGCCCAATGCCTTGCCCAGTGTACCCGTGATGATGTCTACTCTGCCCAATACGTTGCGCAGTTCAATGGACCCTCGTCCTGTTTTGCCTATGAAGCCTGTTGCATGGCATTCATCAACCATTACCATGGCGCCATATTGTTGTGCCAAATCACAAATTTTATCCAATTGGGCGACATAGCCATCCATGGAAAAAACTCCATCTGTAACAATGAGTTTAAAACGAGCGTTGGAAGCGGATTTGAGTTGGGTCTCCAAGTCCTCCATGTTGTTGTTCTTGTATCGGAAGCGTTGTGCTTTGCACAATCTCACCCCATCGATGATGGAGGCATGATTCAACTCATCACTGATGATGGCATCTTCCTCTCCCAATAAAGGTTCAAAAACGCCGCCATTGGCGTCAAAGGCCGCGGCGTAAAGAATGGTATCTTCCGTATGCAAGAACTCGGCAATTTTATGTTCCAATGTTTTGTGGATGTCTTGTGTACCGCAAATGAAGCGAACACTGGACATGCCAAATCCATGTGAATCAATGGTATCTTTGGCTGCTTGAACCACCATTGGGTGGCTAGACAAACCCAAATAATTGTTGGCGCAAAAATTCAAAACCTCATGCCCTTCTGTTGTATTGATGACAGCATCTTGTGGCGTAGTGATGATGCGTTCGCGCTTGAAAAGCCCCGCTTCTTGAATGGCCGCTAATTCTTTGGCCAAGTGTTCTTGCATTGGATAACTCATGGAACAAAAATAAGGAAATTAAAGTGGAAAGAAACGTTGGAAAAGTACCGTCTTGTAATTAAATCATCAAAGATTCGCAGGCTTGTTTGGCGGCTACCTGCTCTGCTGCTTTTTTCGAATTTCCTGTTCCGATACCCATGGAGCTTTGGTCAATTTTTACCGATATGGTGTACAAACTTGCACCACTGTTTTGGTGATGAGAAAGTACTTCAAATGTCAGCGTCTTCTTGTTTTTCTGACACCATTCATGTAGTCTGCTTTTGGCGTCTACTTCGTCATGGATGGTTTCTGTTAACCCGTATTGAATGAGAAATTTTAGAATAATGTTTCTGGTGTCATTGTATCCTTTATCCAGATAAATGGCGCCCACCAATGCTTCCAGCGCATTGCCCAACATGCTCTCATGAATTTCTTGGTTGCCTAATTCAACTTCCAGCATCGAGCGGATGCCGATTTTTTCGCCGATACGATTCAGGTTTTCTCTTCGCACCACCTTGCTTTTCATTTTGGTCAATTCACCTTCCGTTTGACTTTTGTAGGTGTCAAATAGATAGTGGGCCAAAATGGAGTCAAGAACAGTATCGCCAAGAAATTCTAGTCGTTCGTTGCTTTGTTTGATTTTTTTATTCAGTTCATTCAAGGAGGAACTGTGTCTCAAAGCTTCTCGGTAGAGTTCAGGGCGGCGTGTGGAAATATGAAAGGCGCTTCGCAAGAAACTTTGAAGCGCCTTATCTGATTTTTTAAAAAGTAGAATATCGACTATCCTTCCCATTTTTTGAATACTGCGGACGTATTGTGTCCACCAAATCCAAAGGTATTGCTCATGGCTACACGAACTTCGCGGGCTTGGGCTTTATTGAAAGTGAAATTCAATTTGGGATCTAACTCAGGATCGGGGTTGGCGAAATTGATGGTCGGAGGAATGATGTTGTTTCTCACTGCCATGATTGTAGCAATGGCTTCAATAGCACCAGCAGCTCCCAACAAGTGACCCGTCATGGATTTGGTACTGGAGATATTCAGATTGTAGGCATGTTCTCCAAAAACATGTTGGATGGCCTTGGCTTCTTGTACATCACCCAAAGGGGTAGATGTTCCGTGAACATTGATATAATCAATTTCCTCCGGTTTGATTTCGGCATCTTCTAAAGCAGCGCGCATAACATTTAATGCACCCAATCCTTCTGGATGAGGAGCTGTGATGTGATAAGCGTCTGCGCTCATACCTCCGCCGATAACCTCAGCGTAAATATTTGCACCTCTCGCCAAAGCATGATCCAATGATTCCAAAATCAAGCATCCACCACCCTCACCTAAAACAAAACCATCTCTGGTTTGGTCAAAAGGACGAGATGCTGTGCTGAAATTTTCATTGTTTTCAGACAATGCTTTGAGTGCATTGAATCCACCAACACCTGCCTCTGTAATGGCCGCTTCAGAGCCACCTGTAACAAAGATATCAGCCTTACCCAGGCGGATGTAATTGTATGAATCAATGATGGCGTTGTTGGAAGAGGCGCATGCAGAAACTGTGGTGTAATTAGGACCTCTGAATCCGTATTGAATGGAGATAAAGCCAGAAGCAATGTCTGCAATCATTTTGGGAATAAAGAAGGGGTTAAATCTTGGTGTGCCATCGCCGTGCGCAAAGTTGAAACACTCTTGCTGGAATGTATACAAACCGCCAATGCCGGAACCCCAAATAACACCAATTCTATCCTTGTTTACTTTTTCAAGATCGATACCGCTATCCTCTACAGCTTGCTTGGCCACAACCATGGCGTAGTGCGTATAGGGGTCCATTTTACGAGCTTCCTTTCTTTCAATGTGGTCTTCAACATTGAACCCTTTGAGTTCACAAGCGAAGCGTGTCTTGAATTTAGAAGCGTCAAATCTTGTAATAAGATTTGCCCCACTTGTTCCAGCAAGCAGGGCATTCCAATACTCGGGTACCGAATTTCCTAAGGGAGTCAATGCTCCCAATCCAGTAACAACGACCCTTTTTAGTTCCATGAGGAAAGGGTTATACGATTAATAAATTACTTCGTGTTGTTTTCGATATAATCGATGGCCTGACCAACAGTGACAATTTTCTCTGCTTGGTCATCAGGAATAGCAATGCTAAATTCCTTTTCAAATTCCATGATTAACTCTACGGTGTCCAAAGAGTCTGCACCCAAATCATTGGTGAAGCTAGCTTCACGCTTCACATCTGCTTCATCCACACCGAGTTTGTCAACGATGATGGCTGTAACTTTCTTTGCAATTTCTGACATATCTGTCGATTTTTAATTGGTTAAACGCGCTCAAAAGTAATATTTTTTATTGAATTGAAAATTTTTTTTTTCGATTGGGCCATTTTTCTTGAAATATTTGCCGTGTGGATAACGATGTAATGTTCAGTAGGCAAGGGAAAATACCTTTTTTGGATTCCCATATGCAGCAGCAATGGAGGGAAAAGAAAATTTTGATTTTGGGTTGTGGAGGGTTGGGAAATGGGGTTTTAATGAGTTTGGCTCGAATGGGTTTTGCGCATTTTGTGCTTATAGATGGGGATAAAGTGGAGCTATCCAATTTACACCGCCAATGGATGTTTACACAGGAACAGATTGGAATGTCCAAAGTAAAAGCTGCTCAGGAGTGGTTGCGCTGCTATGCCCCTCAGGCCCAATCATTGATTATTGATCAATTTGTTTCGAGCCAATTTGATGAAACATTGATTCCTTCAGGTGTAGATGTAATCGTGGATTGCTCTGATCAAGTCGCCGCCAAGTATTGGCTTGAGGGATATTGTAAAAGAAAGAATATCCCATGGGTCATGGGATCGGCGGAGCAGTGGGAGGGTCAGGTAAGTGTATTTGAATATCCGGACGAAAATGGAAAGATATGGTCCTACTCGGATTGGGTTGGAACGGCATTGAAAGATTATATGGTAGGATCCTGCGAGCAGCGGGGCGTTTTTCCTCCATTGGTGCAATGGATAGCACAAATGCAAGTGTTGGAAACGTGCCGCATTTGCAATGCCTTACCCGCCTCACTTAGTGGAAAGATCGGTTATTGGAACATGTGGACCAATATGCATCTCAGTGTAGATTTAGACCAAGGATAAATTTCAAAACGAGTTTTTAAAAATCCACGGTTTGTCTTTATCATTGTGCATGCGTTGGTTGATTTTGACAGATGGAATAAGCCCCTTTGAAATTGGGGGAATGCAAAAGCATAGCTACAATCTTACAAAACAACTTTTGCTCAATGGCGAAACGGTTACTTTGTTCCATTGTGTAACGGGTTCCAAGAAATTACCAGCAGCAGAAGAAGTGTTTGAGGCACTCGGGTGCAATGAAACTGCACTAAATCGCCTAACTGTAAAGGCATTTCGATTTCCAAATTTGGGAAGTTTGCCCGGTCATTATATCCGGGAATCGTATTTGTTGAGTTGTCATTATTATGAATCTATCCAAGAGAAATTGAGTGGATTTGATGTGGTGTTTGCTCAGGGCTTTACAGGGTGGAAATTTATAGAGGAGAAAAAGAAGATCAAGGGTAAATCAGTGCCTGTCATCAATCATTTTCATGGTTTGGAAATGTTTCAGAAGACCTATGGTTGGCGCAGTGCTATTCAAAAATGGATGCTGCAAGGTGTAGCCAAATGGAATGTGTTCAATGCGGATGCGACGATTTCGTTGGGAGGTAAAATCAACGAAATTTTATTGCAATTGGGAATTCCTGATTCAAGAATTTTAACCATTTCCAGCGGGGTGGATGAGAATTGGTTTATTCAGGAGCCAATTCCAAAAGGAAATGTTCCTAAAATTTTGTTTGTTGGTAGATATGAAAGAAGGAAAGGATTGAAGGAGTTGATTAAAGCGTATAAGTTGGTTTTGAAAAACAAGAAGGAGGTTCAATTGTCCATCGTTGGGCCTATCCCAAATCATTTGAAAGACCATCAATCCGGGTTGGAGTATTTTGGAGAGGTAAAAGATGAACTTCAAATGAAACGCATCATGGATGAGCACCACATACTCATTGTTCCATCCATCTCGGAAGGTATGCCCACCGTTATTTTAGAAGCCATGTCCAGGGGGCTAGCTATCATTTGTACCGATGTTGGGGCCAATAGAGTAATGGTGAGTGAGGAGAATGGCTGGCTGATTGATCATGTTTCTATTTCTGAGATATCGCAGAGGTTGCAGAATGTGTTAGATTTGGATCAGCGAAAACTGAATCAAATGGGATTGACATCATTGGAAAAAGTCAAAGAAAATTGGGGTTGGTCAAAGGTTGGGTTGAATCATATCAATAACATAGGTGAATTTTTACGGAAGAAAAAATGAAGAATCTTTTCAAATTTTTTATTTTCCTCCACATTTTCTGTAGCGCCTTGGTATTGTTTAAAACACCAGTAGAGTTTTACCCGGGCTATTTTTCCTACGTATTATTGCCTCTGTTTTTTGCCAAGTACGGCCCTCCAGTGATTCCTCTGATTATTTTCTTGTTCTTTTACATCGTCGGATTGTTTTTTATCTCTTCTGAGCTCAATACACTGCAACAGTTGAACAAGGTGTCTTTGGGATTTTTCTTTTCATTATCCTTTTTTGAATATGTGATGCGGGGTTTCGACTTTGATGTAAAAGAAATTTTTAAATTTTATGTGAAGTGTGCTCTTGTAGTGAGTGTTATCGCATTGATTCAATACGTAACTTATCAGGTTGGATTTGCCCCAGGTTACAACTACCGTTGGTTATTCAATAAATGGGCGGTTATTGTTGGGGAAGGAGGGATCAGGATCAACTCGCTTTTTTCTGAGCCAGCTTATTATGCCTCATCCATGGCGCCTGCTTTTTTTGTAGCTGTTTACAATGTTCTTAATCGCAAATCACCTGTCTTTATCACTGTGTTTCAAAGTGTGTTAATCATCATGGCCTATCCTTTAACACGCAGTAGTGTTGGAATGTTTGGTATTGTTTTGACATTGATTCTATTGGTAATCAACTCTGGATTTATTCGCTACGGTTTGATTGCAGCGCCTGTATTGTTTTTTGGATTTAATTACGCCTATACCAACGTCGTGGATTTTAGAGATCGCGTGGATGGAACCTTCGAGATTTACAACACAGGTAACGTGTACAGTTATGATATCCACGGAAGTAGTTTTGTATTGTACAATCACACGCACATTGCAACTGAGAATTTTAATGCTCATCCCTTGTTTGGAACGGGACTGGGTTCTCACGAAACGGCTTTTAATAATTACTCGCTCACCAACATGCAAGGTGTTGTGGATATTGAGTTCAACAAGGCGGATGCCAACTCAATGGCGTTGCGACTAATGTCTGAGACAGGACTTGCCGGATTGTTGCTCTTTGGTCTGTTTTTTCTTTTGAATTGGCTCATTAAGCCTTTTGCTGTTGATGATGAATATTGGATCATTAACAATGCTTGTTTCTTGATTATATCCCTTCAGTTGCTGCGCCAAGGGAACTATTATTATTGTGGTTTCCCGCTTTTTATTTGGTTGTACTATTATTCAAAGAAGAGGAATAGAGAAGAAAAAATCCCGGATGTGAAGGAGTTCAAATTCAAGCCCAATGTCTAAGAAGGTCGTTTTTTTATTGCGTGAGTTGTCGGGGTATTTTGTATCCTGCATTCAGTATTGGAGAAAAGATTACCACGGCGAAGTTTGGGTGGTGTATTGGCCAACCAATCAAGAAGCGCCATTTCAGTGGACATTGGATGCCAATATAAATTGGGTTGAGAAGAAAGAATTTCTTGAGAACGATAATCAAGATGTTTTTTGGCGCGAAATACAACATTTCTTTGTGGCTGGTTGGGGAGATCAAGACTACAATGGCATCGTAAAAGAATATCGTAGAATTCCAAAAACCATACTGTTTGATACCCAATGGAACCCTAATTGGAAGATGCAGTTGGGAAGATTTTGGTTGTACTTTAAGATCATTAGACACTTTAACTCAGCTTGGGTGCCTGGAAATAGACAACTCGATTTGGCAACCAAATTGTTTTTCAAGTCGAATCAAATTTTCAGTCATTTTTACGTAGGTGATCAATTGCTTTTCGATCAACCAAAAGCAAAGGATACCACAAGTGATTCCACACTGAACATTGTGTATGCTGGAAGGCTGATTCACGAAAAAGGAATTCTTCCATTGATTACGCGATTTATTGAGACCATAACGGACCACCCTTCACTGAATTGGCATCTTCACATTTGTGGCACAGGGCCATTACAGAATGATTGCCCTTTGCATGATAGCGTCACCTACCATGGTTTTGTTCAGCCTAAGGAATTGGCTGTGATTTTACAGAAGATGGATCTGTTTGTGTTGCCATCCTTGTATGAGCCATGGGGCGTGGTTGTTCATGAGGCAGCATTTGCTGGTTTGCCTTTATTGGTGTCAGATGCTGTTGGCGCTGCCGATGCTTTTGTTGAAAATGACAAAAATGGATGGGTATTTGATCAGGGTGACTTGTCCGCGATAATTCATGGGATAAGGAGATTCAGTCAATTGGCCCCTGAGCTAAGGCAATCGATGTCTGATCATAGCAAGATGTTGGCAAGATTGGTAGTGTTAGATTCATGGTCCTTGTCGGCCAATAAAATAATTGGTGACTAATCATGTGCGGAATAGTTGGAATTGTCCAAAGGCAAGTGTCTTTAAGTAATCGCGAGATTCCTTTGCGCAAGATGATGAATGCCATGCTTCATCGTGGAAATGACGATAGTGGCGTTTTTCATGATGATTCAATTTCCCTTGGACATCAACGTCTTTCCATCATTGATACTTCCATGGATGGCCATCAGCCGATGTTTTCATCTGATGAAAATGTCGTGGTGGTATTCAATGGCGAGATTTACAATTATATTGAATTAAAAGCTGAATTGTCGTCTTTCTATTCTTTCAAAACCAATTCTGATACTGAGGTCATCATTGCAGCATATCTGAAGCATGGTTTGGATTTCGTTCAACATTTGAACGGCATGTTTGCCATTGCCTTATGGGATAAAAACGCACAAGAATTGTATCTGTTCCGTGATCGTCTCGGAGAAAAGCCTTTGTATTATAGTACCATTGAAGACTCTTTTATTTTTGCTTCTGAGATCAGATCCATTTTGGCTTCTGATTGGGTTCCAAGAAAATTGAATCATGATGCATTGCTCAATTATCAGGTATATCAGACAGTTTGGAATCCCCAAACGTTGGTTAAAGGTGTTATGTCTTTGCCTCCAGGGCATAGGATGCGTGTAAACGCAAATGGAGAGGTGTCTATTGACGAGTATTGGAGTTTAAGTAGCATTCATCCTATGAATGAAACTTCTCCTGCAGCAGCTCAAAAAATGGTCAGGCAGGAACTAGAACGCAGCATCGCTTGGCGCATGCGCGCAGATGTAGATTTTGGTGCTTTTTTATCAGGTGGAGTAGATTCTTCGATTGTAGTAGCCTTGATGGCGAAAATGTCTCCACGACCCATTAAGACTTTTTCTATTGCATTCAACGAAGCTGAGTTTGATGAGAGTGAGTTTTCAAGTTTAATTGCATTGCAATACAAAACAGATCATACCCGTTTGGTTCTTTCACCGGAAGATTTCTTAAAGAATATTGAGCCTGCTTTGAAGGCCATGGATCATCCTTCATTGGATGGCATAAATAGTTTTGTTGTTTCCAAAGTCACCCGTG
>CANNHA010000022.1 GCA_947504275.1 Flavobacteriales bacterium | reverse complement strand
GAGACTTGTAATGGCTTTGATGATGACTGCGATGGTGTTGTGGATGATGGCTTGACTTTCGTGAATTACTATGCAGACAGTGATGGGGATGGTTTTGGAGCTGGTGTGGCGAGTAACCTTTGCGCTAATCCTGGCGCCGGTTACGTTACTAATAACACGGACTGCGACGATAGCAATGCATCATTGAACTCTATTTCAGTAGAGACTTGCAATGGCTTTGATGACGATTGCGATGGTTTGGTGGATGATGGATTGACTTTCTTAAATTACTATGCAGACAATGATGTTGATGGTTTTGGAGCAGGCGTGGCAAGCAATCTTTGCGCTAATCCTGGCGCCGGTTACGTTACCAATAATACGGATTGCAACGACAGCAATGCATCGCTGAACTCAATTTCATCAGAGACTTGTAATGGCTTTGATGACGATTGCGATGGTGTTGTGGATGATGGATTGACTTTTGTCAATTATTACAACGATGCAGATGGGGATACATACGGTGCGGGGCCGGCCACCAATGCTTGCCAATCTCCAGGTGCCAATTATGTCACCAATAATACGGATTGCAACGACAGCAATGCATCGCTGAACTCCATTTCATCAGAGACTTGTAATGGCTTTGATGACGATTGCGATGGTGTTGTAGATGATGGATTGACTTTCGTGAATTACTATTCAGACAGTGATGGGGATGGGTATGGAGCAGGAACGGCCAGCAATCTTTGCGTTAATCCCGGAGTTGGTTACGTCACCAACAATACGGATTGTAATGATGCTGCTTTAGCTGTTAATCCTGGAGCCTCAGAATCTTGCAACTCCATTGATGATGATTGTGATGGATTAACCGATGAAGGTTGTGCCATTGGCTCGGCTTTGCTCAATGCGGTTGAAATTACCTCCTTGCCCCAATTTGGTTTGACGGGTGGGAATTTTTCACAGAACGTGAATATGGCGTCACAAACCGATTCGCCAGAGTACGTAGGTGTGTATCCAGAAAAGTGGTTCAAGTTTGTGGCTCAATCCAATGCTGTGCGCATTGCAGTGACAGGTGCGTCAACAGCGGATGATAATGCCATGGCGATTTATGATGATCCTGGGTTGTCTTATACTACACCTTTGATTCCCATCGATGTGGCTGATGCTGTGAATCTATCAAGTATTGGCGCGGCAGATCAGGGCAATGAAATTTTGCTGACCGATCAGTTGGTTGCTGGAAACACTTATTATGTTGCTGTTGCAACGGTAAATGGAACTCCGGGTAATATCAATGTTAAGTTCAATACCCTGTTGCCCAGCTCTTGCGATATTGCAGCCTATACTGGTGGAACCAATACCTTCAGCAATGTCTGTAATAATTTCAAATGCCGTTACCGTCAAAATGCCAAGCAAGGTGTTCTTCACCGTTGGTCCAGTAATGTGATTGCGGGTTCTCCTTTGCAGTCATATACCATTCCACCTACGAGTATCATGAATTCAGTTTGTCAATTGTCCAAATTTGTTCCAGCCAATATTTCTGGAAGTCCACAAACGATTTACGTTTCTGCGGATGTTCAATACGAACTGCCAGATGCGGCAGGTGTGATCCATTACTTGACTGCAATTTCAACTTCCACTTGCAGCTTTACCTTGAATGCAGAGCCACCCATCAATTTGCGCAGCACGGACGCTTGTCCCAATTTTAAAACAACGTTGTCTTCTTTGGCAACAGATCGATCGGTGTGTGGAACTTCTCAGTATCAATGGGAATTTACCATGGCCTATCCTTCACCGGGCTTGCCAATCAATGTTTCTGGATCGTTGGGCGGATCAAGGATTCTTTCAGTGGGAAGTATTTCAGGTATTGCCAATGGACAGCGTTACGATGTGCGCATTCGTTCCTTGCACAATGATGCAGTGACCTATTCAGGATGGACTGCGGTTCCTTCATGTTTCAAAACCTTGGGGGCAGCAGGTATGGTGCCATGGTCAAATAATGAAGAACAAAAACTGACAGATGAAATGACTATTGTTCAACTCTATCCCAATCCGCTGTTGCAAGGCGGCAGTGCTCAGTTGAGAGGTTCCCATGATATAGACGCGGTACAAATATTTAATGCTGCAGGTCATTTGCTAGCCAAGACAGAAGGCTTAGATAAAATGAGATGGCTTGAATTGCCTTCACCAGAGGTTGCCGGCTTATATTGGGTCGTGGTTCGTTCTGGTACGGAAACACATCGCTTGGCTTGGTTGGTGCAATAGAATTGAACTTATCTTTGCCCCTATGTCGTTGATTTCCCAAGATATTGTGCGGGCTGGACAAATTTTGTCATCGGGTGACTTGGTCGCCATTCCCACAGAGACGGTCTATGGTCTGGCGGGAAATGCGCTAGATCCTTTGGCGGTGGCCAAGATTTTTGAAGCCAAGAATCGACCTTTTTTCGATCCACTGATTGTTCACATTGGGGATGTCTCTCAATTGCATCTGTTCACAACATCGGTTTCTGAAAAAGCAAAGAAATTGATGGCTGAATTTTGGCCGGGTCCTTTGACCTTGTTGTTCAATAAGTCAACTTTGATTCCGGATATTGTCACATCAGGATTGGAGAAAGTAGCCATCAGGATGCCCAATCACCCAATGACTTTAAAGTTGCTGCAGAGTTTGCCATTTCCATTGGCGGCGCCCAGCGCCAATCCCTTTGGATACGTTAGTCCCACTAAGGCGGCGCATGTTGAATCTCATTTGGGCCATGTGGTTCCTATGATTTTGGATGGCGGTCCTTGCGGAGTAGGCGTTGAGTCAACCATAGTAGACGTTGGTTCATTTCCAGTGAAGATTCTTCGGTTGGGCGGAATAACCGTTGAGCAGATTGAGGAATGTCTCAATGAAAAAGTAGACATTCAAATCAGCAGTAGTAAACCCAGTGCTCCGGGAATGTTAGAGAGTCATTACGCCCCCAGAAAACCCATGTTTTGGCATGGTGATACATCATTGGTGAACAATGATGCAAAAACAGGATATCTCAGTTTTGAAGGGAACTTGAGTGGGGACATCTTATTTGAATTGTCTTCAAAAGGTGATTTGACAGAAGCTGCCGCGCGCTTGTTCCAAGGGATGCGTTGGTTGGATGAGCAGGATATCGACCGGATTGAGGTGAAGAGACTGCCTGAACTAGGCTTGGGAAGGGCCATGAACGATCGTTTGAATCGGGCGTGTCGTTCTTGATTGTTTTCCCTTTGAATTGAGTATTTTCGCACCCGTGAATCTGCGTCATAAAATAGACAAGCGATTGTTTCATGTCATCAGCGAGGTTTCCCATTCCATGGGATTGGAAACGTATGCTGTTGGAGGAATGGTGCGAGATATTTTGTTGGGCAGAAGCAATAAGGATTTTGATTTTGTAACCATCGGCAACGGATTGGCCTTGGCTGAAGCCTGCGCCAATGTATTGCAGGTAAAGAAAGTTACTTATTACAAGAATTATGGAACTGCGGCTTTTCATTATCGCGGAAACGATGTTGAATTTGTTGGCGCCCGCAAGGAGAGTTATAGACCTGAATCCCGCAACCCAGAGGTGGTTCCAGGAACTTTGCGCGATGATCAATTGCGTAGGGATTTTACCATCAATGCCATGGCCATTGATTTGCATCCAGATCGTTTTGGGGATTTAATCGATCCATTTGACGGCCTCATTGACCTTGAAAAAAAGTTGATTCAAACGCCAACAGACCCTGAGGTTACTTTTAGCGACGATCCTTTGCGCATGATGCGCGCAGTGCGATTTGCAGCTCAATTGGAATTTGAAATATTGCCGGATTGCCTGGCAGCAATAACCCGAAACGCGGAACGTTTGGGCATCATCAGTCAAGAGCGCATCACTACTGAACTCAATAAAATCATCCTTTCTAAAAAGCCTAGCATTGGTTTCAAATTGTTGTTTGATACCCAATTGTTGCATCAGTTTTTTCCAGAGATGGTTAAACTGCAAGGTGTTTCCAAAAGAGAGGGGTTTGCACACAAGGATAATTTTTACCACACTTTAGAGGTTTTGGACAATGTGGCCGAGAGTTCCAACGATTTATGGCTTCGTTGGAGTGCCATCTTGCATGATATTGCTAAGCCTCCAACAAAAAGATTTGAAGCCGGTATTGGATGGACTTTTCATGGACATGAAGATTTGGGAGCTCGAATGACTCCAAAGATTTTTGAACGATTGAAGTTGCCTTTGGATACAACCATGAAATTTGTTCAAAAGTTGGTTCAATTGCATTTGCGTCCCATCGCCTTAACCAAAAGCGAGGTCTCTGATTCTGCATTGCGGCGTTTGCTGTTTGATGCGGGTGATGATATTGATGCGCTGATGGTTTTGTGCAAAGCAGATATCACTTCCAAAAATGAATTGAAGGTCAAAAAGTATCTCAAGAACTACGAGCATGTCATTGAAAAATTAGTGGCATTGGAAGAGAAAGACAGAGTGAGGAATTTTCAACCTCCTGTTTCAGGAGAGCTCATCATGAAGACTTTTGGACTGAATCCTTGCGCCAAGGTTGGGGTAATCAAGAATGCGATTAAGGATGCTATTTTAGATGGGGTGATAGAGAACAACGACGATCAGGCATTTCAATACATGTTAAAATTGGGCAGCGATATGGGACTTGAACGCTGTTAGATTTTTACGAGTTTATCTCGTGATATCAAAGTTTTGAAATTGCCAATGATAACGGTAACCCCTTTGTCTTCTATTTTGGTAACGATACCAACTTGTTTGGTTTGTTTGATCTTAACCAAATCTGCAATCGATAGAGGAACAAGCGTGCTTGATTCTTCCTCTTGAATTTGACTTTTCTGTTTCTTGATTTGATCTTTCTTGCGCTGGCTTTCTATCTTGGCATGTTCCATCAAAATATACTTTTTCATCTCCTCCCAGAGTTCATTGTTTTTGCCTTTTGATTTTACACCGGTGATGAATTGCTTCATCTTTTTTGCCAACTGAATGTCAATTTGCTCTTTGTCCCATAACTGTGTTTTCTTCTGCGTTAGCGCTTGTAGCTCATTGCTTTTTTTGTCGTATTGTTCAATTTTTTGATCCGCTATTTTTTGTTGCTTTTCAGCGTTGATCAATTGTTGCGTTAGGGCTTGTTTCTCTCGTTCTAAATCAAGCAGCAGTTGATCCCATTTCAATTTTTGAGAATCTATTTTTTTTCTTGCTCTATCTAACAACTCTGTTTGAATGCCATTGGATTCAGCTACTTCAAAAGTGAATGAAGATCCCGCTTTACCCATGATGAGTCGGTATTTGGGTTGCAATAGCTGCGCATCAAATTCCATGTGACCATTGATGGCTTGCGGAAGACTCTCCGCCCGCAACTTGATATTGGCGTAGTGTGTAGTAATGACACCTAAAGTCTTCTTGTGGTACAACTCTTCAAAGAAAACCTCAGCCAGGGCTCCGCCCAAATCTGGATCTGATCCAGTGCCAAATTCATCCAGCAATACGAGGGTTCTTCTGTTGGCCAATTCTAGGAATTGACGCATTCTTTTTAATCGGTAGCTGTATGTGGAAAGTTGGTTTTCTATGCTTTGGTGGTCACCGATATCGGTAAGGAAAGCATGAAAAATTCCGAGTACAGAACCTTGTTTTACGGGAACGGGAATCGCACATTGAAACATAACCTGAATCAATCCCATCATTTTCATGGTGACGGATTTTCCGCCAGCATTGGGGCCGCTGATAACCAAGATGCGCTTCTCAGTGCTCAAGTGCACATCTTGTGGGAAGATGGGTTTTTTCTGCGCATTGTGCTGAATAAAAAGCAAAGGGTGGTAACCTGATTTGATTTTTATTTCAGGCTGCTCATTAATGGTGGGAATAATGCCGTTGTATTTTAAGCCCAAACGCGCCTTGGCCCTGAGGAAATCAAAATGGATAAGCATCTTTTGTGCAGACATGAGGTAAGGAGCGTATCCTTTGATGGCCTGCGTCAGTTGCCACAGAATTTTTCTGATCTCTTTGAGTTCATCTTCTTTGAGCATTTCCAATTCATTGTTCAAAGCGATATTCACCGCAGGCTCAATAAAAGTAATGGAACCTGTTTTGCTGCTTCCTGTGATAATCCCCGCAACGTTTTTCTTGTAACTGCTAATAACAGCCAAGACTTTTCTTTCATTTTGGTATCCCTCCTCGGTAGCCGCAATGAATCCCTTTCCTTGTAAATCACGCAATACTTTTTGAAAGTTCTTGGTGATTTGTCTGCGGACAACGGTGATTCCTTCTCTTATGCTCTTTAGTTCGGGTGAGGCATCGTCTTTTACTTGCCAGTTGGGGTTGAAGACCGATTCAATGATGGGGATGATTTCCTTTTGTTCAATGACGTGTTCGAAATGCTTGGGAAGATGTTCCCAGAATTTGCCAGATAAATTCTTGATCTTAACCCATTCATTGGTGATGAGGGTGTTGGAGACGATATTCCTAAAATCGTCTTCATTCAGCACCGAGTCACGCAATTGCAGCATTTGCAATGTTCTGCTGATTTCGGCAAATTCACCGCTGGGTATATGACCTCCGCTTCCCATAAGACCGAGGAATTCTTCCATTTCTCCCAAATCTTTTTTCAGTTGGGTAGAATGGTGGATGGGTGAAAGTGTCAAAAGTTTCTGCTTGGCAGAGGGTTGATAGCACAATTCCGCCAAGAGATCTTTGATTTCTTGCCATTGTAAATCACCCTGGGATGCGCCGTCAAAAAGCATGTTCAAAGCTACGATGTTTCACCATAAACTGTTAACAAGAAATATTGTTTGCAGACCAGTGGCACGAATTTTAGGTGAAATTGCTTGCATGAAGCGCTTGGTAATAAAATTCTTTCGGAACAAATTCATTTTGGCCTTTCTGTTCAATTTGATTTACATTTCCTTTATTCACAATATCAATTTGTTTTACATCGTTAGGTCCAAATGGGAATGTGATCGATTGCAAGCAGAGATTGATATGATGAAAGAAAAGAACCAAACGGTGGATCATGATCTGAAAGATTTAACCACCAACCACCGCACTTTAGAGCGTTATGCCCGTGAGACTTTTTACATGAAACGGGATAATGAAGATGTTTATGTGATTAAAACCAATTATTAAATGAAGAATTCCATTGCCGCATTTTTGATCTTATTGGGTTTTGTGAGTTGTGCTTTGTCACAACCCGCTCCTCAATATACCATTACAGAGCGAAAGGCCATCAAGCGATATGAAGAAGCCGGAGAGAAGTATAAACTGGGAGCTACGGAAGAATCAGCCGCATTGTTGAAAGATTTGGTGAAGGCTTATCCTGATTTTACAGAGGCTCATTTCCTTTTGGCGCAATTGTATATTGACGATCAGCAATGGGATGCTGCTATCCCTAATTTGGAAAAAGGTGTTGCCCTGCATCCTGAAATTTTTCCAGAGGCTTTTTTGATTTTGTCAGAAGCATACATGGCCAAGGCGGAGTATGCCAAGGCAGAGAAGTGCATCACCAAGTTTATGCCTTACCCCAAGAATGATAAATTGATTGAGAAAAAGGCGCAATTGATTTTGGCTAGTTGTGTTTTTGCACAAAAGGCATTGAAGTATCCGGTACCGTTTGAACCTGTCAATATGGGCGATGGTGTAAACACTGAACATGATGAATACTATCCATGTGTTACCGCTGATGAAAATACCTTGCTCTTTACCCGATTGGTTCCTGATAATCGAGTTGATGCTGGTCAACAAGAAGATTTTTTCATTTCTCGAAGAGATAACTTGGGAGTTTATGCACCAGCTCAGCCTATCATCAGCATCAACACAGCAATGAATGAAGGTGCGCCATCTTTGAGCGCAGATGGTTCTACTTTGATCTTCACGGCATGTCAAACATTGGATGGTCAATGGGGAGGAGAGCGCACGGGAGTTGGAAGTTGTGATTTGTTTTTTTCATTGAAGAAAGGGAATGAATGGGAGCCTGGAAAGAACTTGGGGAGTATGATCAATACCGGAGCATGGGAAAGCCAGCCTTCATTTTCAGCTGATGGCAAGACCATGTATTTTGTTCGTGGAAAGCGCAGTGCGCGTGGAATTCAAGAGCAAGATATTTATTATTCTGTATTAAGAGAGACGGGAGAATGGAGCAAACCAGAAAAGGTAAGAGGATGGGTGAATACTGATTTTCAAGAGGAGAGTGTGATGATTCATCCAGACGGAAATACGTTGTATTTTAGTTCAAATGGTCATCCAGGAATGGGCGGAATGGATATCTTTTTAAGCCGCCGAGACGAGAAAGGAGAATGGGGTAAGCCCATCAATTTGGGTTACCCGATTAACACTGAGCATGACGAGAATAGTTTTCAAGTCACTACTGATGGGCAGTATGCATTGTTTGCCTCGGCTCGTCCTGGAGGTAAGGGCGGTTTGGATTTGTACCGTTTCTTGTTGCCTGATTTTGCAAGACCCAAAAAGGTTTCCTACGTAGCGGGCGTTATAACAGATAAAGCGAGTTTTAAAAAATTAGAAGCGCAATTGGAGTTGTTGGATATGGAGACTGGAGCTGTAATTGCCAATACCTACTCTGATGCTGTTTTAGGGAATTTCCTACTTTGTATTCCTCCCGGACGTGACTATGTAATGAATGTGAGCAAAGACGGATACCTCTTCCATTCAGAACGCTTTACATTGAGCAATGAAGTGCAAAAGGAACCTTACAAGTTGAATATAGCGCTTCAGAAGTTGAAAGTAGGAACAAAGATTTCTTTGGTCAATACCACCAATGACGGAATGAAAAATGTGTTTTTTGATTCCAATAGTGACGTTTTGAAGAAAGAGAGTTTTGTTGAGTTGAATAAGTTGGTTGTTTTATTGAACAAAAACCCACAGCGTAAAATAGAGGTCGGTGGGCATACGGATGACGTTGGGGATGATGCGATGAATTTGGCGCTTTCTCAAAGGCGTGCCGATGCGGTGAAACGTTATTTGGTATCTGCTGGGGTTTTAGAGAATAGAGTTACAGCCAAAGGTTATGGAGAAACACAGCCAACAGTTCCTAATGATTCCGATGTGAATCGTGCCAAAAACCGCAGGACGGATTTTGTTATTACGGAGTAATCTTAGAAAACGTGAATAATTGAAATGGCATCTGAGAAAGATGCCATTTTTATTTCAATTCAAAATCGCTGAAATCAAATCCTGGTGAAACGGAGCAGCTCACCAATACAAAATCACCTTCTAGCACATGCGCTCCAAACCATCGATTTGCCTCAACTACATGTTGAAGTTTTTCAGACATGCGAAAGTCTTTGCCCAGCTTGGTTTGTATCTCCACATCGTTTTCATCAATTTCAGTGATGACTAAAGTTCCTCCATCATGGTGATACCAAATTTCATCGCTCTTGATGCGGTGCAATGCGGAGGTTTGTCCTTTTTCTAATAGGAAAAATATGCTGGTGCAATAATTTCTTTTTCCATCGAATCCGGGAAATTGAATGTCTTCAGAAGATCGGTAGATTTCTTTAAAAAATCCGCCCTCTGGATGCGGAAGCATTTGGTAATGATCAATGTAATCTTGAGCCGTCATACTTGATTGTTGTATTGCATGACAAAAATGGTTTCTTTTGGTTCGTACACTTCGTAAACAAAAGTGACGTTTTCCATCAGTTGTTCTTCCGTGATTTTTTTCTGAAGAAATGGATAGACCCTAATGGCTCCCATGATGCGCGTGGGAAGAGAAGCGCCTTTCCAATGGCTTACCCAAGCGTTTCCTGAAGGTATTTCTAATGCGGTGAGGTTTTCATTCTGCAGAAGCGATTTAATTTCAGGCGTCACACGGATGGCGGCCAACGCCCTGCATTCTGTATCTTTTACTTCTCTTGGGTTATCGAAGTAAATGGCAATAATCTGTGGAGTTATTCCTTTTGATTTAGCTAGTTCTGCAATTTTCTTAATGGAAGGTCCAATCTTTTGGTAGGGCCCTTGGTAGTGGTAGCCAAGCAAGGAATAACCGGGCATGTTTTCTGGTGTGATTGTAGGTTTGCGAAAAGAGCCCATAAATCCAGCGAGAACAAACATCCCGAAGATAAAAGTCAATAAAAACAAAAGTAGATTCATTTGGCAAAAGTAGAAGGAATGATTAGTTCGGTCATCGTTTTAAAGTAGAGTTGACTAAATATTAATGCTTGCCTTTATTGTGTATGACTGCACGTCTAAATCATATTAGTACTATTTTTGTCTTGATTTGAACGCGATACCCCAAACTGTAAAAGCTCCAAGATTGGTCTTCATTGACATGGCAAGATCCATTGCCATTTTATTGATGCTGGAAGGTCACATCACGGGTGAGTTACTTTCATCAGACTATCGCGCATTGAATACCGACTGGTATGTGTTCTGGCAACATTTGCATGGTTACACTTCACCGTTGTTTTTTACCATTTCTGGAATTGTGTTTTCTTATTTGCTGACATCTCCCAAAGAGGAAGGAAGCTTTTGGCAAAATACCCGGGTTCAAAAAGGATACAGAAGGGTAGTGGAGCTCATGATATGGGGCTATCTGTTGCAATTGCATCTGAAAAATTTGCTTTCTTGTATGTTAGATGGCAGTGTCTATCAGACGGATTGGTTGATGGCTTTTCATGTACTCCAATCCATTGGTGTTTCCATTTGTATTATTTTGTTCTTGTTTGGGTTGTCCAAATGGACCAAGTGGCCATTTTATTATTGGGCGTTTGGTGGTGCTTTTGTAATGCTGTTGTGCAACGGTTTTCAGGAGTTTTATATCAAGCAACAAAGGGAGTTGGTTTCGGCAGGATTGCAGAGCAGTGTCGTATATAGACCAGCTCATTGGCCCAAGTTGATTCAGAATTTTTTTTACGGACAGTATTCTGATTTTAGTTTTATTCGATTCAGTGGTTACACTTTGTTTGGCGCGGGCATGGGACATTTGTTAAGGACATTTGAACGTCATGCTATGCGCTATGGAGTGGCATTTGTGTTGGTTTTATTGGGGTATATTTTTGTTCGTGATGCCTATTATATTTTATGGGGTTTGGATTTTTCACTCAATTTCATTGGGTTGCAGCACGAGAATGTTCAATTGTGCAACAAGGATGCGCTGATTGGGTTGGGCTATGTCTTGATGTTGATTGGTGTGCTGATAGTGGTCAATCGTTGGATTGTTTTTAAAGACAATCTTTTCTTGCGAATGGGCCAGAATACGTTGTTGATCTATATCGTGCATGTGATGTTGATTTATGAGGGTTTATTGGGTGTTGGATTGCCTTTGAAGGCTTGGTCGGAGAATTTCTCTCCTCAACAATCTTGGGGATTGTCAGCGCTGATCATTGCGTGTTTCTTTTTGTTGGTTTGGGCATGGACCAACAGGAGCAAGTTGTTTTTGTCCAGAAAGTAGTCTCTTTCCCTATATTTGAAATATGATGAAACTACGTTTGACAGCGCTAAGCTTTTTGCAATTTTTTATTTGGGGAAGTTGGTTGATTACCATTGGAGCATTTTGGTTTAAAACCAAACAATGGGGTCCTGATCAGTTTGGAGTGATCTTCTCAACCATGGGAATATCTGCATTGTTTATGCCCGCCATTGCAGGAATATTGTCAGATCGTTTTATCAATGCTGAAAAATTGTATGGTATTCTGCATATTCTCGGTGGTGTGGGTTTGTTCCTTGTCCCCTCTGCCCAATCACCTGACGAAATGTTTTGGAGGATTCTATTGACGATGATTTTTTACATGCCCACCATTTCCATGTCCAATACGGTTATGTATGCCATACTCTCGAGAGACAGTAGTATTGATGTTGTAAAGGTTTTTCCACCGATTCGCGTATGGGGAACAGTTGGATTTATAGTGGCTTTGTGGACGGTGAGCTTGACTGGTCATGAGACGGATGCTTTTCAATTTTATTTGGGAGGTGTTGTTTCTTTGATTCTTGGTGCATATGCTTTTACGTTGCCGGCATGTCCTCCTTTGGGTAAAAATTTAGAGCGTAAGTCATGGGTTGAGGCCCTTGGATTAAATGCCTTTAAAATGTTGAAGGATCGTTACTATGCTGTGTTTTTCTTGTTTGCATTGTTGTTGGGTGCTGCACTTCAATTGACCAATGCTTATGGTGATGTTTTCTTGCATGACTTTGATGGTAATCCTGCTTATGCAGACACTTTGGCAGTGAAATATCCTGCGATTGTTTCTTCATTGGCGCAGATTTCAGAGACGCTATTCATTCTGGCGATTCCTTTTTTCATGAAGCGCTTTGGCATTAAGCAGGTGATGCTAATTAGCATGATTGCCTGGGTGTTGCGTTTTGGTTTGTTTGCTTTTGGCAATCCTGGAGATGGTTTGTGGATGATTTTATTGTCCTGCATCATTTACGGGATGGCCTTTGATTTTTTCAATATCAGTGGGTCATTGTTCGTTGAGAAAAGTGTTGAGCCTTCTATCCGTGCAAGTGCACAAGGTTTATTTACCATGATGGTCAATGGAGTTGGAGCCGTATTGGGAAGCAGAGTGAGTGGTTGGGTTATTGAACATTATTTTACGCAATACACCATGAATGCAGAAGGGCAATCCATTCCTCATTTGAACTGGTCGGGTATTTGGCTTTGTTTTGCAGGCTATTCCGCTTTTGTCGCCATTTTGTTTTTACTGCTTTTTAGAGAACGAAAAACAGCGGCTTAATAAGTCCAAGTTTTTGCATAAGTATTGAAGAAAGATATACCTAGTTTGTAGGTGAGTCGCGCCGAGCCAAAGTTGTTGTCGGATGTGCATGCATACATACCAAAACGGAAGAGTTGTTTTTTAATTCTACAAACTCTTTCTAATCCCAAATACAATTCTTGGTGGATAAAGTTTTGGTCGGCAATAATCAAAGTTGCAGCACCAGCTGCTTCTGTGATTTTTAATCGATGAATGACAGGTAGTTTATTGGTGATGAGTCCGTTGAAGTGATGAAAGTAATTGGCTTTCATAAAAGCATTGGGCGTGCTAAAAGTAGGTCCAAGCAGTTGTAAGCTGTTGGTTGGGTCAGAGAACAAAAAGAAGTCTGATCCACGGAAGTATCGGTACTCCATCAATCTTAAACTTTTTTTGTTCAAATAGGTTCCTGCGTATGCAGCCCATTCTCCTTCACCTAAAATGGGTAGTCTGAATTTCTGACGGACAGAAATTTCGACATAATCAAAGTTAACTTCACTGCGTCCAATATTAGGTACTCCTTTTCTGTAGGTAAAGAAGATTTCTGGATTGCGGTTGGGTAAATAGAATTTTTTACCTTGACGGCGGTAGTATTTTTGGCCGATTCTGTATTGTAATAAAAGACTAATTTCGGATTTTAAGTAAGCGTCAAAATCTACAGGCTTATTGTTTTCTCCAAAAACTTGCCCCGACCAATTGTCCTGCTTTAATGTATTGATGGGCAGTTGGCGCATGTAGCTTAAACTGAGTTCACCAAAGAAACCAGTAGCCAATTCCATTCTTTGCGCAATGGTTATGCCTTCCCGTTTAACAAAGTTGCTTCTGCTGAACATGGTCGCCAATGAAGCGTATCCATTAATTTGTTCATACAGATTGGTCACCTGCACACTGGTTCTCATGTACTTTTCCGGTTTGTAGTCCCAGTTACAACGGACGTCTGCCCCTAGGTCTTTGTTGGCAAAACCATAGCTGATGCGTCCATTCAAGGAAATTCTATTCTTTGGGTTGATTTCTTTAGAAACAGAACCGCCAAATACATGCCGGTAACCACCAATTCCCCAAAAGTTCATTTGTGAAATCAATGGGTTAATGAAATAGCTGTATCCTTTGAATGAGTTCTTAAAGCCCATGCCGTTTAAGGTTACATCCCAAAAAGAAACTTCATTGTACAATGAATCTCTAATTTGTTTGTAACGCGGGCTCATGTATTTTTCTTGCACGCTATCGCAAAAGGATTGGTAGGTAGTTTCAATGGAGTCTAATGCAAACCGGCGTTCACCATGCCAGAAGTCGTCATCTTTTTTCTCAGCATCATCGGCAAATGTTTGTACTTCCAATCCAATCTTTTCTTGAGATTCCAGCAGTTGTGGCTTATCAAAATTCAATTTCGTTTTTCCGATAATGGTATCTTGATTTTCAATGATGACGTAATGGATAGACCGACTTTCAGGGAGGGAAAGGTTTTGCCATTGCATGAAATCTTCCTCAAATTCAAAACTTTGATAATAGGTTAATGCACGCGGAGTGAATTGGTATTTTGTTTTTTCAATGTTGAAAGTGGAATCTTGAATCCAAATCTGCGCATTGATCAAAGCTTCTTTTTTTATGATTGGTTGTATTTGAATGCAATAGACATTACCTCCTTTTCTTTCTTGAACATCAACGATGTTGTATTTATAGGTAGCCTTTCCGAGAGCGGAGAAAGGCGAGGGAATAAGTTTTTGCGAGACTTTGGGAACATTCAAGTGGTGGTCCAATAAGTCAAATTCACTCAGCGCATCCCGGGATTCGTAGCTGTATGGATCTTCCCAGCGATCACGATCAGACCAGATGGCCTTTTCACCGTAATTGAATCCTACGCTGAATCCGGCAGCATCAATCCAAGGTCTATACGGGGTGTATTTTTTGTAGCCGTGAACATTTTCATGGAATTTGCCATTGGAAGCAAATTGATAATTGGAAGCAAACTCGGAAAGCCACTGTTGTCTGAATTGAGGAATGGAATCTTTAATAAACCGGTAAGCCGGGCTGTGCAGTTTGGCATATTCAATGGAGTCACTTCTTTTGTAGAGGCGAGGAAATCGTTTTCTCCAAAACAATTCCCATTTGGTAGTGTCTATCCCTTTTTCAATTTCTTCTTGGGCTTCTTTTTGAGCGGAGTCAGACACAGCATCTTCGCCTTTTGGGATAATGGCAGGCCCTTGCACACTGACACGCTGGTATCCATCGAGCGCGATGGTAGGATTGTTCTTTTTGTTTTGGGTGTGTTTCTCTTCAGCCTTTTCCATCAAGTATTTGGCAAAGTCGCTTCGGTTGCTGCTGATGTTTAGGCCATTGAGCATGAGATTATCATCTTCCAATTGGATGTTGATGATGATTTCTGTTCGACCAAGTTGAATGACCTCAGCATGATCCTTAAATCCAAGGGCTTTGCATTTTAGGCTGTACTTTCCTTCATTGGCTTTGAGTTCAAATTCACCATTGCCGTTGGTGATGTCTCGTGCCAATTGATTATTGTTGGCCTCTAACCATACATAAGCACCTGGAATGGGATTTCCCTTTGCGTCTTTTACGTCTCCGCGTATCCATGCCCCTTGCATGCTCAAACTAAACGTGAGCATGACAATAAAGGTGATGGAGAAAAATCTCATGGGTGCAAATTTAAATGAGGTTCAATTTGTAATCTGATAATTTATGATAATCAGTTGGCGGGATTGTCTTAATTTCATCACAAATTACTTCTTTGATGATCAGTCAGACATCTTTTCAACCCACTCGCCGCGAATGGACCTTTGTCTTTCTTGCGGGATTGATGATTACCAATGCTGTGACAGCGGAGTTGATTTCAAGTAAACTCATTGATATTCCCTTGCAATTCAATTTAGGCGATTGGCAATTTGGACCATTCACCACAATAGTTGGTGTTTTGCCTTGGCCCATTGTTTTTATTTTAACTGACTTGTTGAATGAGTTTTATGGTGAAAAGGCTGTGAAGCGTTTGTCCTGGATTACAGCAGTTTTGATTGGTTATTGCTTTTTATTGGTTTACGCGTCTTTGCAAATTCCAGCATCCACTTTGGTTAGTGGTTCAGGTTTGGCAAGTGATAAGGAATACAACTTGATTTTTGGTCAAGCTCCTTGGATCATCTTGGGAAGTATTTGTGCGTTCATTGCCTCGCAGTTATTGGATACTACTGTTTTTCATTGGATAAAAAATAAGACCGGAAATCGTTACATTGCTTTGCGGAGCACGGGCAGCACGGTGGTATCGCAATTGATTGATTCCATAGTTGTCCTCTACATAGGTTTTGTTATTCCTGGAAAGTTAACAATGGCAGAGTTTTTCAAAATTGTTCCTGTCAATTATTCGCTGAAACTGCTTATAGCTATTGCGCTGACTCCTGTTATTTACCTGGGACATTGGCTCATGCGGAAGTGGTTGAGTACTGCAGCATAAAATGAAAATGGTCCTCATAGAAGACCGTTTTTTCATTAGTTGTTATTAAAGTCTATTTTAGGAAATGGCTTCCACCCTCAATATCTCAGGAACAGCGGATTTGATACTGCTTTCAACACCTGCCTTCATGGTCATGCTGCTCATGGAGCAACTGGTGCAGGCTCCGGTAAGTTCAACCAATACCGTCATGTCATCGGTGATATCTACCAAAGTGATTCCACCTCCATCTGCGGCCAAGTAGGGCCTAATGTTTTCAAGGGCCACATCAATGCGGGCCATCAATTGCTCTTTATTGCTCACGGGGTTCACTTTTTTTTCTGAAAGGCAACATGCGCAATTCACGCTCAAAGTTTCCAATCATCTCGTCAAAATAATAATGAGCAGGGTTGTCTTCATTGATGACAGCAGGACGACCAACATCTCCAGCTTCACGAATGGATTGAATCAATGGAATGTGAGCGATGCAAGGAAGCCCATAATCATCCGCCATGTTTTTTGCGCCATCTTTTCCAAAGATGTATTGGCGGTCATCAGGTTCACCAGAAGGACTGAACCAAGCCATATTTTCAACTACTCCCAAAATGGGGACATTGATCGCAGGTAAATTGAACATGGCAACGGCCTTGGTCGCATCTATCAGCGCAACAGGCTGAGGTGTGCTTACAATGAGTGCAGCAGTCAAAGGAATGTTTTGAACGATGGAAAGATGAACATCTCCTGTTCCAGGAGGAAGGTCAAGAATCATATAATCCAAATGACCCCAATGGGCATCATTGACCATCTGCGTTAAAGCTTTGGTAGCCATAGGTCCTCTCCAAACCACAGCTTGATTCAAATCCGCAAAGAATCCAATGGACAAAACCTTTACGCCATATTGCAAAATAGGCTCAAGCTTTGAATGCCCATCAACGTCAATGAGTTTTGGTTTTTCATGTTGCAAATCAAACATCAATGGAGCGGATGGTCCGTAAATGTCTGCATCCAAGTAACCCACTGAATAACCTTTTTTTGCAAGGCCACATGCGAGATTGGAGCTGATGGTTGATTTACCAACGCCACCTTTCCCTGAAGTAACAGCAATGATGTTTTTAACGCCTGGTAATACCTTTCTTAAGTCGCCTTCTCGCTCATCGCCGCTGATGGAGATGACATCTGCATTGACTTTGAATTCAAATCCAAGTGTACGTTGTATGGCAAAAATCACAGCCTCCTTCATGCGCATTTTAGAATGCATCGCAGGATTGGACACTTTGACTTGTAAATCAATTTGATTTCCTTCAGAGGAAACAATATTGACCAGATTTAAAGTAACAATGTCTTTTTTTAACTCAGGTTCTTGCACCGTTGAAAGGGCGTCAAGAATGGCTTGCTTACTCACACTCATGCTACAAAATTAAGAGGATTGCATCCAAAACAAATCATTAAAATTGGAAGTAAATAAAGGTTTGCTCTTTTCCTGCAAATAAGAGTATAGCAATCATAAGTACATAATAAAATCCCCAACGGAGAATGCGCGGCTTTTGTAACAATAAAGTTTCCAAAGCAAAGCGATTTCGTCTGCCCATCCATTCCAAAAGGAAAAAGAAGCCAATGGCTAAGAACATAAATAGGGGTCGTTGTGAGGGTATTGAGAATAGGGAGGTGGAGAATATTTCTCCGCAAATAGAAAGAGCTTGGGAGATATTTTCAGAGCGGAAAAATACCCACGCAATCATCGTGATGAAAAAGGTCAATCCCATTTGAAAGATTTCCTTGATATTGGGCAATGCTGTGTTTTCTGCAACTATGGATATGTTGTTTCTATTGTTGTTGGTGAGCAACAAGGGAAGGAAATAAAGGGCGTTTAAAAATCCCCAAGCGATGAAAGTCCAATTGGCTCCATGCCAAAAACCCGAAACAATGAAAATGATAAACGTGTTCCGCACTTGCATCCATTTTCCACCTTTGCTTCCTCCCAGAGGAATGTACAAGTAATCTTTGAACCAAGAGGACAATGAAATGTGCCATCTTCTCCAAAACTCAGCGATGTCTCTGGAGAAATAAGGGTAATTGAAATTGCGCAATAACTCAATGCCAAATAGGCGAGCGGTGCCCAATGCAATATCGCTGTATCCAGAGAAATCTCCATAAATCTGAATAGTAAAAAAGAATGCACCTATAAGAAGTGTACTGCCGGATTGATCCGCAGAATCGTTGAAAATCATATTGGCATAAAAAGCACAATTGTCAGCAATAACAACTTTCTTGAATAAGCCCCAAAGTATTTGTCTGAGACCATCAACGGCTTGACTGTAATTGAAAATTCTCTTTTTCTCAATTTGGGGAAGCAGGTGAGTAGCGCGCTCGATGGGACCAGCCACAAGCAATGGGAAAAAACTCACGAAAACTGCATAGTTGACAAAGTTGCGTGAAGGTTCTATTCGGTTGTAGTATATGTCCACAACGTAAGAAAGTCCATGAAAGGTGTAAAAAGAAATACCTACAGGCAAAATGACTTGCAGGGTCCAAAAATCAACATGCCATCCGATGGATTGTAATGACAATTGAAGGTTTTCTGCAAAGAAATTGTAGTATTTAAAAACTCCTAGAAACCCTAGATTGATGATGATACTTGCCCAAAACCAAATTTTCTTATTTCGATCATTGGCAGCATCTTTCATTCTAATTCCGGTGTAGAAATCCAGAAGGGTAGAGAACATCAACAAAAACAAGAAACGCCAATCCCAGCAGGCATAGAAGTAATAACTAGCACCAAGGAGTAGAACGTTTTGTATTTGAAGGGCGCGCTTTTGAAGCAGCCAGTACAGCGCAAATACGATGGGAAGAAAAACAGCGAAACTAAGTGAGTTAAAAAGCATGACTATTCTTTAATAAATCTTTGTGTAGCCCGATATTGTTTGCTTTGGATTTCAATGAAATATACACCAGGGGACAACTGTTCAGTGGGTATAGATGTTTGACTCTTGTTGTCTTTTGAAGCAACACAGGCTATTCCAAGGGAATTGTAAATGGTATAATCGAAAGATTGAAGAGGTGTTTTAATTTGAATGAAATCTTTGGCTGGATTAGGGAAAATCTCAAATGACAAAGACTCCAATTCTAATTGATTGGTTACAATTGGATTGTATTCACAATTGAAATTGTAATCACAAATTTGTTGTGCCAAGAATTGCGTCATGATGGAAAGGGTAGTGTCATAATAAGCAGGAGATCCCAAATGAGGCACGTGATCTTGCCCTTCATAAATCTCGAAGCAATGCTGAACACCCACTTGATTCAATTTTTCGTTCAATGCAAAACTTCCATCTACGGCTGTAACAGGGAATCCAAACAAACTCAAGGTTGCAGAGCCATAAGGAACGGTTTGATCATTCGGACCATGAAACATACAAGCGGGTTCATCGCCACTGCTAATCCAATCGCTGTTGCCTAAGGCACCACAGATATTCACAATGGCATTGACATGAGAGGAATAACCAGGATTTCCACTGTTGCCCTCTAATCCACCTTCCAAACCAATTCCATTCATATCCAAGAATGACGGGATTTCGCTTTCTTGATCCAAATAGGCATGGTGCAAGGTCATGAAGCCTCCGGCACTCACACCAGTTGTGTAAATTTGGTTGTCGTCAATCAAATAAGGATTGTTCTGTTCTGCAACACTTTTACGAAAGAAACGAATGGCGGCTTTCAAGTCTTGTGTTCCGCGCATAACCGCTTGTGTAGCACTTCCTTCTAGGTTGGTAATACCAAACCCAAGTCGGTAATTGATACAAGCAACAACATATCCCATCTTGGCCATGTCTTGACAAAATGGAACGACATCAGGTCCATTTTTACTTCCGGAAATAAATGAACCTCCATGGCACATGACCACCAATGGACGGGAAGTTAGATTGTCATCAACGGGTTGGTAAACATCTAAAGTGAGATCCTCTGCAGCACCGGTATAGTCCAGATTGTTGCCGTAAACAATATTGCTGGTTACGGTAAATTCTGGAAAAACACGTTGATAGTATCTCCCGCTGATGTCACATTGGGCAGCGCCCAAAAATGTCCAAACACTTAAAAGTAGTGTCGCTAGTATTTTTGATTTCATGATTAAGGTTGTTGGTGCAATTTAATAAAACATCCAACAAGCTTGTCAATGATTTATCCTTTTCTTTTAGGTTTCCCTTTATTGGGGTTGTTAAAGGTCTTGGATTTGGTTTTCACTTCAAATTTCGGCTTGGACTTTTCGTGTTGTCTTTTTTCTGATTTGTCGATTTCTTTTTCAAATCGATTTCGAGAAGGACCTCTTTGAGCGCGCTCACCATAGGTGTATTTTTTATCCTTATCGTCTCCATCTCTTCTTGGAGGTCTGTCTCCATAACTTCTTCTTTCTCCGCTCTCGCTTCTCGTTCTGTTATCACGCTCGCCGTAACTTCTGCGCTCGCCGTTATCACTTCTGCGCTCTCCGCTCCTTGCTCCTGCTCTTTTATCACGGTCTCCATAACTTCTTCTTTCTCCGCTCTCGCTTTTCGCTCTGTTATCACGGTCTCCATAGCTTCTTCTCTCACCATCGCCCTCTCTTCTGGGTGGACGATCGCCGTAACTTCTGCGCTCACCGTTATCACTTCTGCGCTCTCCGCTCCTCGAACCCGCTCTGTTATCACGATCGCCGTAACTTCTTCTTTCTCCGCTTCCTTCAGATCTTGGCGCACGATCTCTATCGCCGTAACTTCTGCGCTCACCGCTTCCTTCTGGACGTGGTTTTCTGTCTCGATCTCCATAGCTTCTTCGTTCTCCGCTCTCGCTTCTCGCTCTGTTATCACGATCGCCATAACTTCTTCTTTCTCCGCTTCCCTCAGATCTTGGTGCACGATCTCTATCTCCGAAGCTTTTACGCTCTCCGCTCCTTGCTCCTGCTCTGTTATCCCTATCGCCGTAACTTCTTCGTTCTCCGCTCTCGCTTCTCGCTCTGTTATCCCTATCGCCGTAACTTCTTCTTTCTCCGCTCTCGCTTCTCGCTCTGTTATCACGGTCGCCATCACTTCTGCGTTCGTCACCGTTGCTATTTCCCCTTCCTCTGGGTCTTCCTTCACTCATTTGATCTTCGAAACTTTTACTGTTTTCATGTTCTTCATTGTGTTCATTGTGCTGTCCGCGCTCTTCATCCGCTCTGCGTCTTTCTCCTTCCTCTCTGTTTCTTCTTCCTCCAACGGTATTGCGCTCCGAAGTAGTAACGGTAATTCTTTTGCGGTAGGGTTTCACTTCGCCATCTCCTTCCTGAATTCTTGTGGTTCCACCCAAGCGTATTCCGCGATCAGTGAGGGTGATTTTTTGTTCTTTGTACAATTGTCCGCAAGCTTTCTTGAACGTCTTCTTTGACATGGTCAAATATCGCTTGATTTCTTCCGGCTCACTTTCGTCACTCAATCGCAAATATCCTTTGTTGCTTTCCAATACGGAAAGAATGCGCTCCATGGCTTCTTCTATCAACTCAACCCCTTCTTTCTGGGTGCTCACAGTGATTTCAGTTCCTTCAACTTTTCTAATATATCCTTTGCACTTATCTCCTTCTCCATAGTCTCTTAACATCTCTTGCTTAAATAATACCCCGAGGTATTTTCCTTCAATGATGACGCGACGACCGAACTCCATTCGTTCTCCTATGATCATATCCACTTCATCTCCTCTTTCAAAAGGGATGTAGTGATTCTTCAAATGTTTGGTCAATTTGGTTGATGCAAAAACACGTTGACTCATTTCATCGAAAAGCAAAATAACCAACGCCCATCTACCTTCTTCCAATTCATCTTTTTGCTCTGGGAACGGAATGAGAATATCTCTTTCAGTTCCTATATCAATGAAAGCGCCTATGGTGTTGGTATTCTTTATTTTAAAACTTCCAACATCACCAACTTCTATAGATGGCAATTGCGTGGTGGCAATCAATTGTTTGTTGTTGTCAAAAAAAGTAAAAACGGTAACTTCCTTACCCTCCTCGGCTTGTCCAGGGAAGTCTCTTCTCAGCAGCGGAACTTGATCATGCTCATCACCGAGATGAACAAATTTGCCTTCGATAGAATGAACCAGAAGTGTTTGGATTTTACCGGGTTGAATAATAGAACTCATTATACAAAGGTAGGTTAACCAGTTTGACTTATTTTTGGAAAAACACCAAAGCATGAAGAAAGGATTGTTAATGCTCATGATTGTGATGAGCCAGACACTCATCTGGGGTCAATGTCCCGCAGGTCAAGTTGAAATTATTGTGCAGATGCAAACGGATGCATGGCCATACGAAAACTATTGGCAGTTGGTTCCATCAGGAAGTCCCTGCGGAACAGCTGTTCTTTTCGAGGGGGCCAATTTGAATGTGGGATGTGGCGCGGTGACAGCCGATGCTGGTCCTGAAAGTTATCCTGGTGATGCGGTGGTAACTGAAGGACCATTTTGTTTGGATTCAGGGTCGTATGACATCATCTTCACGGATAGCTATGGTGATGGAGGACTCCAATTTGAGGTTTTGGTCGATGGCGTTTCATGGGCTGCATTCTCGGGTACAAACTTCGGAAATACTTTTACTTTTAATACAACGGCGACTTCTTTGGTTGAAGGCGATTCTCCATGCGGAGCTTTTGAACTTTTCCCTGATCAAGCTGGTTTGGCGTTGAACAATACTGGTGCTTCAGTGTCTATTGGAGAAGTTGCTCCCAATGGTTTGGAATGCAGCACGCCAGGCTCTTGGTGTGAAGGTGCTGTGTCAAATTCATTGTGGGCTGAGTTGATGTTCCAACCCAATCAAGCCTACCGCATTTCTACTTGCGATGCTGCAAATGGAGTGGATACCCAATTGGCATTGTGGAAGACCAACAATTGTTCCGACTGGAGTACTTTTCAATTGGTGGGTTCCAATGACGATATGCCAGGTGGTTGCGGCGAAGGGGAAATTTACGCATCAGAAATGTTGGTGAGCTGTTTGGATACCAATTTTCGTTACTTCATTCAATTGGATGGTTGGGAAGGAGCCACCGGAAATGTTTTCCTGAATGCTTTTGTCACGGATGCCGTTTATGAATTAGGCGCATTGGTCATTCCTGTTAGGTGTCCTTTGAACAAAGGAGAAACACCAACTGGATACATTCAACCTTACGTACAAGGGCTAGGATTGGATGCCAATTTTTCTTGGACAAGTAACATTGGTTTTACTTCAACTGAATGGGCCGTGAGCAATGTCCCTTCAGGTATTTATACGGTTGATGTAACTTCCGCATGTTGGTCGGGAAGTGGTTCATTTGAAGTTACAGAACCAACTTGGTGGAATGCTGTTCCTACCATTACCCAACCTTCTTGTTCCAATACGGCAGATGGTGCTATAGCATTGGAAGTATCAGGTGGAACTGCTCCTTATGGGATTGTTTGGACGGATATAGATGGCGTTGCAATTCCCGGAGGGAACCTTGTAGATCAACCCGCAGGCACCTACATTGCCAATATAACGGATAACAATGGTTGTGTTTATGTACAAAATTTTCAGTTGCAATCCAATGGTGAGTTGAATGTTGAGCTTGTTGCCATCAATGATCTTTGCATCAATGATATCGTTACTTTAGAAGCGCCATTTTTTGAGGGAGCGATTTACCAATGGTCAAATGGAAACACCAGTTCCAACCTTGAAATTATCGCAGAAGACTGGGGAATTGGTGATCATACAGTATCTGTTACAATCGTGTCAGCTGATGGTTGTGTGGGTTTTGACGAGCTGACTTTTACGGTAAACAATTGTATCGGTGTAAATGAAATGTCCCATTTCATGGGGGTTTATCCCAATCCCGTTCAAGATGTCTGCACGCTTTGGACGGGCAATGCCAATGATTGGAAATTGATGGATATTCAGGGTCGAATCATCACTCAATTTAATTTGCCTAAAAATCAGTTTGTTCAATTGAATATGAGTTATATTTGTACTCCTGGTTTTTATTTGCTTAAATCTAATAATGATGAGTTCAAGATTGTTGTTGAATAGTTCAATGAAAGTTCGATTGTTTTTATCGTTCACGCTCTGTTTATTCCTTTCATTTGGCCTCCTATCTTGCAGGGACAAAGTGACTGAAGATAAACCGGTAGAAACGGTTAACCCTCCAGCGGTCCGTGTCAATTTTCTCAATAGAGTAGGGGATTCTACAATAGTGGCTGGGCACTTTTACGATAGAGATGGCGGGGAGTCTTTTTCATTGGATCTTTTCAAATACTATATTTCTCATGCAGCATTGGTCAATGATGCTGGCGATACTCTATACCTAAATGAGCACACCTTGATTGATGAGTTTGACGCCAACCGCCGTGGTTTTTCATCAAATCCAAGTATTGAGGGATTGAGCAGCAATCACTTCAATAAAATCATTTTTGCCTTAGGTGTTGATCAATTGCACAATACCTCTGGGGATCAAGCTGGTGATTTGGATCCTGTGTATGGCATGATATGGACTTGGAGTACTGGTTATATTTTTCTAAAGCATGAAGGACAATTTATAAGTTCCGATGGATCACAAGTTCCACTTCTTTATCACCTTGGAACAGTAAAGGCATTTACGCTGGTTACTTTGCCAGTGGATATTCATTTGGAAAATGACAAGCAATATCAGATTGATGTCAAGTTTGATTTGAATAAAATGTACTCAGCGGTGAACAATATTGGTTTTGAAGGCAACAACGTGATTCAAAGTACAGGTCCCAATGATTTGCCTTGGATTTTGCAAATGAAGTCCAACATCGCACAATCCTTTTCCATCATCAACTGATTATCGTGTCAATGAAAAAAAGGTTGATTTGGATTGCGGCCATTTCATTCTTTGTTGCAGGATGCTACAAGGATGAGACAAAAACATCCCATCAGCCTACACCGTATCAATTGAATATCCCCAAGGGGCTTCCTGCCATGATTATACCGGCGGACAATCCCTTGACGGTCGAAGGTGTTTACTTGGGACGCATGTTGTTCTATGATCCCATTCTTTCAGGGGATAATTCGCAGAGTTGTGCCAGTTGTCATATACAACAACATGGGTTTACGGATGGACAGAAATACAGCGTTGGTATTGATGGAATTGAGGGGACAAGAAATTCTATGCCGCTGATCAACTTGGGTTGGCAGTCTTCTTTTTTTTGGGATGGGGGCGCACCTGATTTGGAAAGTCAAGCGTTAGATCCTGTTATTAATCCCATAGAGATGCACGATACATGGGCCAATGCAGTAAATGAAATCAAGGCCATTCCGATGTACCAACATTTGTTCAAGAAGGCTTTTGGAATTGACGAGATTACAACACCATACGTAGTAAAGGCCATTGCGCAGTTTGAGAGAACCTTGATCAGCGGCGATTCGAAGTATGATCAATACAAAAGGGGAGAGGCATTTCTCACTCCATTGGAGTTGCAGGGATTGGATTTATTCACGGACATGAACAAAGGCGACTGCAATCATTGTCATGTCTTGGGTTCAACGTTTTCTGATTTCGCATTCAGGAACACCGGTCTT
>CANNHA010000021.1 GCA_947504275.1 Flavobacteriales bacterium | reverse complement strand
TGTACTTCATCCAACACCAACACCTTCCCACCCTTGCGATGAAAAGTGGTTACCGTCTCTTTCAGACTGTGGTTGGTGAAATACAAATCGTCAAGCGAAAAATAAGCGGCCTGTTGGACAGGTAGGTTTTGTGTCCTAAGCCATTGCAAGGCCAAAGTGGTCTTGCCAGTACCTCTGGCTCCTTTGATACCAATGAGGCGATTTTTCCATTTGATAAGATCAAATAGATAACGTTTAAAATCCAATGACGTTCTGGCCACCAGATATTCGGATTGCTCGAGGAGATTGTTCATTTTTGCACAATTAGAATTGCAATATTAAGTTATTATTGCACAATTAAAAATGCAAATATTGGTTTTTTCATTGAAAATGATTGTTTCATATCGGAACAATACATAGAGAAGTTGAGGTTCTAACGGATGGGAAAGTTCGCTCCGTTGATAGTGAGCGGGTGCTCATGTATTGGCAAATTGGAAAAGTTATTTTTGAAGAGGAACAGCAAAGAAAATCGCGTGCGGATTACGGAAGCTCTTTGATCAAATCTATCTCCATGGAATTCCAACCTCAATTCGGTACTGGATTTTCGATTCGGCAACTAGAATTGAATAGGCAATTTTACAGGACATTCCCAAATACGAACGCACTGCGTTCGCAATTTAGTTGGACCTATTGTCCTAGTTTGGTTTTACATTTTGTCCCTTTTTGGTAAACTTATTCTAGGACGAGACACTGCGCTGTCGATAGACATGCTTCTCTAACCCCTCCTCCCGTTTATTCGGAACCGCTAAGCGTCATGAGTGGAGATTCCGTCCCCTCTCTCTCTGTTTCAGATTTTCACTCTGCGCAGCACCTAATCCCGGAGTTAACGAATACCAAAGCCGTCTTAATGGATTTGAAAAAAACACAAGACATTAATTCTTCATCCTTCGCAACCTATCTTCATGAACAATGGTGATGGCCGAGCCTTGAATCTTGATTAAACCTTCTTCCTTAAAATCACTCAAAGTTCGAATCACTGACTCTGTTGCAGTTCCAACCATAGCGGCCAAATCATCTCTTGAAATGGGCATGGTAAAAAGAACATCTGCATTTCCATCATGAAATTTTGTCTTTAAACGCAACAATGCCGATGCCGTTCGTTTGCGCACTGATGAATACGCCAATGAAACCGCCCGCTCTCTTTCAAAGACCAAAGCACCAGACATCATTTGAATCAATTCCAACATCATCTTAGGATTGTTCTCCAACCAATGAAAAAAAGAATTCCTAGGAATAAACATAATCTCCGAAGGCTCCAATGACTCAGCATTGTCCAAATGAATATCACCCTGAAACAATGAAACATAAGCCATAACACCTCCTTTGCCTCGAACACGCAATATCAAATCCTTACCTAAATCATGGGATTTAAACTCCTTTACCTTGCCCTTTAAAACTACATAAACTCCCTGACAAATATCACCTTCTGAAAAAATAACTTCTCTCTTTCCTACACTCCTAACATGTCTGTCCGGAATTTCTTTAAACTGTTCATCCCAAAGAACATCTTTATTCTTCATCTGATTCAACCGATAATTCAAATGATCGATGGTCCCTAGATTCCCTTCCGACTTCTTTATTCTTGCTTCAATGCTCTTGATCAATTCAGTGTCATTGTAAGTCTTGATAATAAAATCATCAGCACCGAATTCCATTCCCTCACGAACATTAATGTGTTCGGATTTGGCCGCTAGAAAGATAAAGGGGATTCGTGATGTCTCAATGTGCTTTCCCAATAAATGCAGTACACCATAGCCATCGAGAATGGGCATATCAATGTCACACAAAATCAAGTCTGGATGGTATTGCTTGGCAGCAGCAACTCCCTCCATTCCATTTGAAGCATTCAACACTTGATAGCCAGCCAACTGAAGCAACCCAGTCATATTCTCCCTCACCTCTAAACTATCTTCAATGATTAAAATTGTTTTCTGTTCCATAATCTATATTTTGACTTTTAAAACAATAGCAAATTCAACATATCCTTCCCTTCAGCCCTCAATTTTCTGCCGCCTGCGTTTTAAAACTTTTCCGATCGCCTGAGAACAATTCAAATCCGTGAAAGGAACATTCTATTTTGGCATTGAGCCATTTTGATTTTCGCATCGGTTTTAATCCAATCGACTTCATGCCTTCCATGCTACCTGAAAATACCCAAGCCTTCCAACCACCCCATTGGTGTTTAAAAGCGGAACCAATTTTCTGATAAAAAGCCTCAGCATTCTCAATGGACAATCTTTCACCATACGGCGGATTCATCATTAAAATTCCATGATCCGCTGGACGTTCCATATCAAAAAAATCAGCGCGCTGCATTTGAATGTAATCGATCACACTGGCCTTTCTGCTGTTCTTTTTGGTCCAACCCATGGCATTCTCATCAAAATCTGAAGCCATGATGATAGATGCAGGTGTTTTAATCTTGGCATCCTCTGTTGCTTTTAATTGCAACCAACCTTCCTCTTTGAATGTTGGCCATTTCATGAACTGAAAGGTTGGACGGTTAAATTGCGCTGGGGTATCAGAAGCCAACATCGCTGCTTCAATCACCAAGGTTCCACTGCCGCACATGGGATCAACAAATGGTTGATCACCTGTGTATCCGGCAAACTGAATCAAACTGGCTGCAAGGACTTCATTCAAAGGTGCGTCACCAGAACCCATTCTGTATCCGCGTTGATTCAATGAGCGTCCACCGGCGTCCAATGAAATGGTCACTTGATTTTCATCAATGTGCAAATGGAACAAAACATCCGGATTCTCAGCATCCACACTAGGACGCTTTTCGTATTGATTTCTAAAATAATCCGCAATCGCATCCTTCATTTTCAAACTGGCAAAATGCGTATGATTGAAAAAATCAGAACGGACCATGGAGTCAATCGCAAAGGTCTGATCCAAAAGCATCCAATTGTCCCATTCCATGGCCAAGCATTTCTTGTAAAGGTCATCTACCTTTCTCAATGAAAATGATTCCAATGGAACCAAAACGCGCAAGGCCAATCTTGAACAATAACAAACCCTTTGCATGGTTGTCATATCGCACAACCCATGAACTATTCGACGCGCTGGCTCAAGTTCTTGGACACCCAACGCTGTTAACTCTTTAACCAATAACTCTTCCGTGTGTGGCAAACACTTCACGGAAATTCCAAACATCTCATTCATCATGCTCCTGCCTTTTTTGTAGGGTAACCCTTATCCAATAACAACTGTACTATTTTCTCTCTGTGATCACCCTGAATCACAATCTCTCCATCTTTGGCTGATCCACCTGTACCACACTTGGTTTTTAAAAACTTGGCCAACTCGCTCAACTCTTCATCGCTTCCCATAAATCCTTTGACCAAACAAGCCACCTTGCCGCCTCGGTGATTCTTCTCCAGCCAAACCCTTAAGTTTTGCTCGCCATGAGCCAAGGGTTCTGAATTGCTATCCTCCACCTGAGGCAAGGATCCGGTGCTATAAACCAAGCCTCCAAGGTCTGACAAATCCATTTTTTTCCTTTGTTGTGCCATGACGTAAAGATAATGTATATCTTTGGACCACTTATCAAGAAAGACGGAGGGAAATGGCCCTATGAAGTCTTGGCAACCCCGATAATGCTGGGTGCCAATTCCTTCTCTTGGAAACAAGAGAAAGATGAGTAAGAGGTTTTTTCCTCGTCCCATTGATAAGTTAAAATATTTATTATGGGATTATTCCAAGATATTGTAAAAAAGACATTAACCCTAGATGGAGCCATGGGCACCATGATTCAGCGTCATACCCTCACAGAAGATGATTTCAGAGGGACACGCTTTGCTGTTCATCACGTTGCATTAAAAGGCAACAATGATTTGTTGTGCATTACGCGTCCTGATATCATTGAAGAGATTCACCTTCAATACTTTGAAGCTGGTGCTGATATTGTAGAAACCAATACATTCAACGCACAACAAATCTCCATGGAAGATTATGCGCTAACCGATTGTATCGCTGAAGTCAATACCGCTGCTGTTCAATGTGCAAAAAATGCCAGAGACCAATACTATTTGAAACACGGAAGGCAAAAACAGAAATACATCGCCGGTGCAGTTGGACCAACCAGTAAAACAACTTCACTATCTCCAGATGTGAACAACCCAGCCTATCGTGCGGTGACCTACAATCAATTGCACAGTGCTTACTTTGAGCAAATCGAAGCGCTTATAGATGCTGGCGTTGATGCTATTTTGATTGAAACCATCTTTGATACGTTGAACGCCAAAGCCGCCTTTCATGCTGCTTTAGATGTACTAGAAAAAAAGAATTTAACACCTATTACTGCAGACAACACAAATGGTGATATTGCCCTCATGGCCAGTGGAACCATCACTGACGCTGCAGGCAGAACGCTATCTGGACAAACTGCCGCAGCATTTGCTATTTCGCTTTCACACTTGCCTTTGTTCAGCATTGGATTCAACTGCGCATTGGGTGCAGATCAATTGCTGCCCCATGTCAAGGAATTGAAAAAACACACCAAAGCTTTTGTGAGCGCTTATCCCAATGCTGGACTGCCCAATGCATTGGGACAATATGACGAAACGCCTGAAATCATGGCTCAAAAAATCACAGCATTCCTCGAAGAAAATGGGGTTCAAATTATTGGAGGATGCTGTGGTACAACACCCGACCATATTTGCGCCATTCATCATTTGGTTGAACATCAAAACTCTGCATCATGAACAATGAAATAAAACTTATTCTATCCGGCCTAGAGCCACTCATTGTCCGCACTGATTCCAACTTTTTGAATGTGGGAGAGCGCACGAATGTGACCGGTTCAAAAGTTTTTCTTCGTTGTATTCAAGAACAACGTTGGGATGATGCATTGGCCATAGCCAGAGAACAAATTGAAAATGGAGCGCAAATCATCGATATCAACATGGATGAAGCGATGATTGATGGGGTGCAAGCCATGACACATTTTCTTAACTTAATTGCTACAGAACCAGATATCTCACGTGTGCCCATCATGATTGACTCTTCTGATTGGAAAGTCATTGAAGCAGGGTTACAGTGCGTTCAAGGAAAGTGCGTGGTCAATTCCATCAGTCTAAAAGATGGAGAAGCTTCCTTCCTTCAAAAAGCCAAGCAAATCAAAAAATATGGCGCTGCCGTCATTATCATGGCCTTTGATGAAAATGGACAAGCAGACTCCTTAGAACGTCGAATTGAAATATGTTCTAGAGCATATAGGATACTGACCAATCAAGCAGGCTATACTCCACAAGACATCATTTTTGACCCCAATATCTTCCCGATAGGGACAGGTATGGAAGAGCACCGAAAAAATGCCTTGGATTTTATTCAAGCCACCCATTGGATCAAAAATAATCTTCACGGCGCTTTGGTCTCCGGAGGTGTGAGCAATGTCTCTTTCTCTTTCCGCGGTAACAATACCGTAAGAGAAGCCATACACAGTGTTTTTCTGTATCATGCCGTAAAAAACGGAATGGACATGGGGATTGTCAATCCAGCTCAATTGGTTATATATGACAACATTGAAAAAAACCTTTTGGAACATGTCGAGGATCTTGTACTCGACAGACGCGCAGACGCCACAGAGAGATTATTGAAACTAGCAGAAGAAATTAAGCCCTCTGCTCAAAAAGAAGTTACGGTCATTGATCGCGCTGCAATTCCACTTGAAGAGCGATTAGCAGACGCATTGATTAAAGGTATTCCCACACACATTGCGGAAGACATCAATGAAGCGATACAAAAGTATCCATCTCCATTGGCCATCATTGAAGGACCGCTAATGGCGGGGATGAACATAGTGGGTGAATATTTTGGAAGTGGTAAAATGTTCTTACCTCAAGTAGTGAAGTCTGCCCGTGTCATGAAACAGGCGGTGGCCATTTTGGAACCCCTCTTATTGGAACAAAAGAACAATGGAGAATCGACAGCAAAGAAAAAAATCCTGTTGGCTACAGTAAAAGGAGATGTGCATGACATTGGAAAAAACATTGTTGGTGTCGTGTTGGCCTGCAATGGGTATGATGTGATTGACATGGGTGTTATGGTACCCAATGAGCAAATTATTGCGCGCGCAAAGTCTGAAAAAGTAGATGTCATCGGTCTCAGTGGACTGATTACTCCATCACTAGAAATCATGACTGAAATGGCGAAATTATTGACCCAAGAAGGGCTCAACATTCCACTTTTGATTGGAGGTGCAACAACATCGCTGGTTCATACTGCAGTGAAGATTGACCCTCATTACAATGGACCCATCAAGTATGTTCGTGATGCTGGAACTGCTGCGCAAGACCTCAGTCATTTGCTTTCTGATCAAAAAGAACATTTTGTACTAGAAACCAAATCGGAATATCAAAGAGTTCGAGAAAATTACGCCAAGAGCTTAATCAAAAACCCATTGCTCAGCATTGAGGAATCTCGCAAACTTGGATTACAAGTAGCACCTGCCATATACAAACCCAATACTTTGGGTCAACAAACCATTGATGTCAACATATCATCCATTTTGTCCTTTATCGACTGGACACCGTTCTTTCAAACTTGGCAATTGGCAGGGCCTTACCCTCAAATTTTGGAAGACGAAATTGTCGGTGTTGAGGCCAAAAAACTTTTCGCAGACGCTCAAAAACTGATTACTGAAATTGTAGAAAATAACAAATTAAAAATCAAGGCTACTTGGTCTCTTTTTCCAGTATTCAAAGATGGGGATGACATAGTATTGCAGGAAGAATCGAATATTAGATTCCATACTTTAAGACAACAACAAGACAAAAAAGGAAGAAACCCCAATCTGGCTTTGTCTGATTTCATCTCCTCTGATACAGCGGATAAACCAGATTACATGGGCTGTTTCGCTGTAAATGCGGGTATTGGTGCAGAAGAATGGTTGCTTGAAATTAAATCTGAACAAAACGATTATTTAGAAATTCTTGTCAAGGCCATCGCGGACAGATTTGCGGAAGCCTCAACTGAGTATCTGCATCAACAAATCAGAGAAATCCATTGGGGATATGCGCCCAATGAAAATTTAAGCAATGAGGAATTGATCAAAGAAAAGTACCAAGGAATTAGACCGGCACCTGGATATCCTGCGTGTCCTGACCACTTGGAGAAAAAAACAATTTGGCAAATACTACAACCTCAAAAAGAAATAGGACTTCAATTGACAGATAGCTTGGCCATGTACCCTACTGCTGCGGTGAGCGGTTACTTTTTCTCACATCCAGAAAGTCAATACTTTGGAATTACCCAATTGGGAAGAGATCAAGTACAAGATTATGCGCAACGCAAAGGTATTGCCTTTGAAGAAGCCCAAAGATGGTTAGGTCATTTGATGGTCAGTTAAACAATTAAAAACAAGCACATGAAAGTAACGGAACATATAGCAAAAGCAAAGGATACCCTTTTCAGCTTTGAAATTTTACCTCCTCTGAAAGGAAATACCATAGACAGCATCTGCGAAACAATGGATGTTTTAATGGACTTTGACCCAGCCTTTGTAGATGTCACCTACCACAGGGAGGAATTTGTCTACCAAGATCAAGGGGATGGATTGCTTCGAAAAAAAATAACGCGCAAAAGACCAGGCACCGTAGGGATTTGCGCTGCATTGGGCGCGAAATATAAAATAGATACCATACCGCACATCATCTGCGGGGGCTTCACTGCTGAGGAAACGGAGGATGCATTGATTGACCTGCAGTTCCTTGGAATTGACAATGTATTGGCCCTCCGCGGCGACCCCATCAAAAGTCAACCCGATTTCAGAGCCGAACCAGGAGGACATGCATATGCTTCAGAATTGGTTCGGCAAATTGATAAAATGAATCACGGCATTTACCTTGATCCAGAACTAAAGAACACTGAAAAAACCAATTTTTGCATTGGAGTAGCTGGGTATCCAGAAAAACACTTTGAAGCCCCTAACCTCAACACAGACTTATTGTATTTGAAACAAAAAGTTGATGCAGGAGCGGATTACATTGTTACCCAAATGTTCTTTGACAATCAAGCTTTTTTTGATTTCAAAGACAAGTGTATACAAGCAGGAATCCACGTGCCCATCATCCCAGGAATTAAGCCATTGGTGAACAAAAAACAATTGGTGGGGATTCCCAAACATTTTTTCATCAATTTACCCGATGCCTTGGTAGATGCCGTGATGAAAGCCAAGGATGACAAGGAAGTAAAAAACATTGGAATAGAATGGTGCATTGCGCAGTGCAAAGAACTGAAGGCAGCCAAAGTTCCCGTTCTTCACTTCTATACCATGGGAAAATCAGCGGATACCGCTCGCATTGCAAAAGAAGTTTGGTAAACGTTTTTGTTTAACCAACATCCTCTTAAAATTGTCCCATGGAAATGTGGAAGACTTTTACGGAAGAGGAAAAGGATCGCATCATACAGATGGCCTGGGAAGACCGTACCTCGTTTGAATCTATTCAATTCCAGTTTGGTTTGTCTGAGGCCCAAGTCATTGATTTTATGCGTGGTCACTCGCTGAAATCAAGCTTTAAAATGTGGCGAAAAAGAATGAACGGACGCGTTACCAAACACCATCAAAAGATGGGAGTAGGTTCACCAGATCGATTCAAATGCAACAGACAAAGGAGCATTGCAAACAATAAAATTTCGAAGCGATAACTCCGCTAGTATTTGATTTTATTCCTCAATTTAGAGGGCAAGTACTGAATGGGGTTCATCATTGGAGATCCCATCCAATCGGGCATTTTGAACAATATGACAATATAAGTCAACATCACCATCACCAACGTCACAGATACTTCCAACAGGGATGACTCGCCATCAAAAAGAAACCACTTTACCAGGACGGTGTCTACCAAAACAATGAATCCGATGCGCCAACCGTTCCATGTGATCAACAACAATTGAGCAAGACTACCACCAATCAATTGTTGCCCCTTCCAAGCGCCCATTACAAAGTGAACCGCTGTTGAAATGGCAATACCCAAAGCAACCCATTGAATGCCCCATAACGCACCGATCAGGCAGGCAGCAATCATCATCACGACATAAAACGCCTTAATCCAACTTGCTGCAAACGTGGCGTCAATGGCGCGCAACAATGCATCACTCACCCTGTTCAAAGTTCTAAAAACTACAGCAACAAATAAAAACTGTAGGATGATTCCCGCTCCTTGGTATTGATTTCCAAGATAAAAAGTCATCAGCCATTCAGCGTGAAGAATAACCCAAATCGATGTAGGAATCACAGCAATGGATAGTACGTTGGTTGTAATCAATACCAATTTTCTTAATCGATCAAGTTCATCTTGCATTTTGGACATTCCACTAAACAAGACATTATCACTCAACTTGGCCATGATGGTAATGGGCAAAGAAACCACGTAAGCACTTCTTTCATACCAACCCGCAAAGTTCATTTGACCAGAAGGCAACAATAGGGGAACCATTGTTACATCCACCTTGGTAGCCGCATAATTCAGCGCGTTGAACAAAGTGCTGCCTGTTCCATATCGCAATAACTCCTTAATCCCCTTGCGCGTTCCTTTCCAACTGACACGCACGGGTTCCAAAATCCAGTATCCCAAGGTCATGATAACATTCTGGGAAAAAAGTGCCCATACGTAAGCCCAAACACCCCAACCCAAATAGGCCAACCCCAACCCAACAACCAAATTCCCCAAAACCACACTCCACATGCTTGCCTTAAAAAAGGAACGAAAAGACATGTGCTTCATCATAAAACTCCGGGGAACCACACCCAAAGCTGAAATAAAAAATGCAGTAGAAACAACTTGAGTGATAGGAACCAAATTTGGCATTTGATACAACTGACCAATCCAAGGCGCTAAAAACACAAACAACAAAGTGAAAGACAAACCCAACCCTACAGCCGTCCAAAAGGCGCCATTGACATGATCCTGATTCACCGTTTTGCGCTGAATCAAAGCCGGACCAATCCCTACCTGAGAAAAAATCTCGGCAAAACCCATTAAGCTCAAGACAATACCCATCATGGCAAAATCAGCTGGTGCAATCCAACGCGCCATGATAGCGGTGTATACCAATTGAATTACAACCTGCAACACTACTGTCAAGGTGTTCCATGAAAGTCCAGAAATAATCGCCTTGCGTTCTGACATGTCGCTAATTTATCATTCCTTGATGATTCGATACGGATAATATTGATTGCCTTTCAACAACCTGATGGTGTAAACTCCCGGAGCTAAGGCGGACACATCGTATGTCAACTGCTTACCCCATGATCGGCCCTTATCCAACATCAACCCTTTGTCATCAAAAATTTCAAATCGCCAAGCAATGTGAATGGAACCCAATTCAATTGTCAACAAGTCAGAAGCAGGATTGGGATAAATGAAAGGAGCTTCGTCAAGTTTGATTACTTCATCTAAATTGGTCACCCATGAAGTGATTGACCATCCGCGGTGAAAGGCTGCAGATACTGCAACAATTCCATCGAATAATTCATTGGTAAAAAAGAAATCTCCATGGCCATTTGACGCCACAGCTTCAACCTGATGCAATCCCATACCAAGCACAATCTTCCGTTTGTTTCCATTTAAAAAATTTCCATCACTGAAATCAAACAGCAACAGCGCAAAAGGCATTAACAAATTGCTATAACCACACAGAACTACTTTCTGTTTCAAATCATCCCAAGTAGCTCCCGTAATCAAACCTTGGACATTGTATTCTTCTCGTTTTTGTGCTACATGCTCCCCCATCTCAATCGGAAGGGCATACCGCTTGGTTTGCATCGAACTCCAACACTTTGAGAAAATAAAAATACTGTCTTGAGTCAGTAGAAATGCTTCAGCGTCAAAATCGTTATTATTCAAGTTGGGAGTCCAATCCGTTTGATCTTCATATGAAAAAGAAATTGTATCCACAACGGACAAATCTCCTGAAGCAAAAGTGTTGTAAGGAATAACAAAAAACTTTAGATCAGTCCTGCTTCCCTGATTGTTTCCAATATCGCCTATTACAACAAACTCTTCATTGCACTGCACCTCCTCCCAATCTACATTGGTGAGTACCGACCAATCAATACTGTCGATAATTTCACCTGTTAGCGTATCAAGAGCGTAAAAATGACCGTTGGTATCATCATTGAAAGTCCACCATTGTTCATTCCATGAAAACAATCCTGAAGTCTCCTTGACAGCAGCATTCAGCGGAACTGAAAATTCAGGCTGTGCAATTGTGGTGGCATACAAACAGGAACCATCGTTCATAACAGCGATAGGATCAAAGTTATTGGCCTGAATATCCGTGCAACCCGATTGACCCCGCATTGTCATCGGAAGAAGCAGAACGATTAAAACAATCCAACTAAGAGATTTTTGACCAATTGGACTGCAGCGTATTGTTTTCATCTAATTGTTTTTTAACACAATAATTTTCAGGCTGATTAAAACCAGCATCAGCTTCTACCAATTCCATTGCAGACTCTCGCGCGGCTAATAAAATAGACTGATCCTTGGTAATATCTGCAATTTTCAATTGCAATACCCCGCTCTGTTGTGTACCCGCGAGGTCTCCAGGACCTCTTAATTGCAAATCCACTTCAGCAATTTCAAAACCGTCGTTGGTTCGGCACATGGTCTCCATTCTCAATTTTGACTCTTGAGACAACTTATCGCCAGTAACCAAAATACAATAACTTTGATCGGCACCTCGGCCTACTCTGCCTCGCAATTGGTGCAATTGGGACAATCCAAAACGCTCTGCACTCTCTATCACCATAACGGATGCATTGGGCACGTTTACACCCACCTCAATGACAGTGGTAGCCACCATGATGTGGGTATTGCCCTTCAAAAAAAGATTCATCTCAAAATCACGATCCTCCGCTTTGGCGCGTCCATGAACGATACTGATCTGATACTGTGGTCTTGGAAATCTTCGAACCACACTTTCATAACCCTCCATCAGATTTTTAAAATCCAAAGCTTCACTCTCATCAATCAATGGATAAACAATGTACACTTGTCTTCCTTTCTTGATTTCCTTTTCCAAAAACCCATCTATTTCCAAACGTCTGGCATCCGTTCTCCAAACCGTTTGAATTGGCTTGCGCCCTGGAGGCAATTCATCAATAACACTTACATCCAAATCGCCGTAAACGGTCATGGCCAATGTTCTGGGAATCGGCGTCGCTGTCATGACCAAAATGTGCGGAGGGATCTTGGCTTTTTCCCAGAGACGCGCGCGCTGCGCTACTCCAAAACGGTGCTGCTCATCTATAATGACCAAACCCAAGTTGTTAAATTGTACAACAGGCTCAATGAGCGCATGTGTACCGACCAACATTGAAATGGACCCATCCAATAATCCTGCATGGATTCTTCGTCGCTCTGCAGCGCGGGTTGACCCCGTTAGAATTTCCACCTTGATATCCAGCGGTTCCAATAGTTCACACATCGCCTTGTAATGCTGCAATGTCAATATTTCTGTAGGCGCCATCAAGCAAGATTGAAATCCATTGTCTACTGCCAATAACATGCTCAAAATGGCCACAATGGTTTTGCCGCTTCCAACATCCCCTTGTATCAAGCGATTCATGTGAAAACCTTTGCCCACATCCTGCCTGATCTCCTTCAATACCCGCTTCTGCGCTCCTGTCAACTCAAATGGAAGATGCTCGTCGTAAAAGGTGTGAAAGTAATGCCCCACCTTTTCAAATACTACCCCGCGTTCATCTTTGGTCAATGCCAACTTTTGAGCAGCCACCTTGATCTGCAAATAAAACAACTCCTCAAATTTCAATCTTCTCACCGCCAACTCCAAAGTTTTAGCATCTGTTGGAAAATGCAATTCTCTGATGGCCCTTTCTCTATCCATCAATTTGTACTTGGATAGAATAGAAACTGGCAAATTCTCTGGAATCACATTGGCTGGCATTTCTGCAATCATTTGACGCGTCAATTGCGCAATACCATTGCTATTCAATCCTTTTTTGGCCGCCTTCTCAGTTGAGCGGTAAACAGGTTTCATGCTGCTTCCAGACATCATCCTTGACTTCTCTACCCACTCCAACTCAGGATGGGCAATGTTGTACTTACCTGAAAATAGCGTAGGCTTTCCATACACCAAGTAGTGTTGTCCGATTTGCAAACTCTTTACAATGTATTGCGCACCTTTGAACCACACCAATTCTATATCCCCACTGGCATCTCTAAAACGTGCAGCCAATCGTTTTGCACGACCAACACCAAGCTCCTGCCAAGACACACATTCCAACAACAATTGCACAGGCTCATGCTCAGTCTTGATTTGGGATACTGATGTAATCTGAGATTTATCGATATACCGAAAAGGATAGTGAAACAACAAATCACGCCATGTATAGACCCCCAATTCTTCATTGAGCACCTTAGCCCTTGCAGGACCCACACCTTTCAAATACGTAATTTCTTGATGAAGCACATAACGAAGTTAGGATATCCCCGTTTATATTTGTCCTAAACTGCCTGAAATTCTTAACCTTCAGCGGTTAATCGTGAAACCATGAAAGTTGTTATTCAGAGAAGTATAGACGCATCGGTCACCATTGACAATACTAAAGTGGCAAGCATTGAAAAAGGAATGGTGATTCTGCTTGGCATTGGCAAAGAAGACAACGAAGAGGACATTCAATATTTGATTAAAAAGATCATTGGTCTCAGGATTTTTTCAGATGAAAATGGCAAGATGAATTTGAACGTGCAGGACAGTGGTGGTGGGGTGATCATTATCAGTCAGTTTACTCTTTATGCAGACACTAAAAAGGGCAATAGACCGAGTTTCATGGAAAGTGCGCCTCCAGATATGGCTATCCCTCTGTACCAATCATTCATAGCGTCATTTAAAGAAAACTTCAAAGGAACAGTAGAGACAGGTGAATTTGGGGCAGATATGAAAGTGGCGTTGGTCAATGACGGCCCGGTGACCATTACCATCGATTCCAAACAAAGGTGAATTACACCTCCCAGGGTTTACCAGTTCTGTATACAGTTCCCTTGAAATAAGCAACGGGTTCATTGTTCTGATTGCGAACAACCACCTCATACAAACCAGTCTTGGAAGTCAAATTTTTCTCGATAACCTCAGTGGTCAAAACATCACCCTCAACAACCTTTTTCACATGGCTGATGCTGGTTTCGATGCTTACAGATTGAATTCCGTGGCCATTGGAGGCAAAGGCCAAGGCGCTGTCCGATAAAGAATAGGTTATTCCACCGTGGGCAATGGAAAATCCATTCAGCATACTTTTCGTGACGACCATTCGCAATACAGAAACACCAGGTCCATCTTCTATACGCTCAATTCCTAGCAGTTGAGAGAATGGATCATTGTTGTACATTAAGTCAACAATCAAGCTAGCCTTTGATTTAGAAGATGGATTCATCAAACTGCAAGTTATACATTTTACGGTATTGACCATTCAAGGCCATCAATTCGTCATGCCGTCCCATTTCAGCAATCTTTCCTTTGTCCAACAATACAATTTTATCTGCCTTTTGAATGGTTGACAATCGGTGAGCCACAACAAATGAAGTTCTGCCTTGGGTAATCAAATCAGTGGCATGTTGAATCAAACGTTCAGAGTCACTGTCTACACTGCTGGTGGCCTCGTCAAGAATTAAAATTGAAGGATTGGTGAGATAAGCCCGAACGAAAGCCAATAGTTGTCGTTGACCGGCGCTCAGTACCAAACCTCTTTCCCGAACATCAAAGTCATAGCCCTGTGGTAACTGCATGATAAAATCATGAATACCCACCTTTTGGCAGGCCGCAATGACTTCCTCACGTGATACGTTATCATCTCCTAGGGTTAGATTGTTGTAAATGCTATCACTGAATAAAAAAACATCTTGAGGAACTACTGCAATCTTTTGCCTGAGGAAATCCAAGGAAAACTCGTCAATAGATCTTCCATCTAGGAGGATGCTACCGTTCTTCCTCTCGTACAAACGATTGAGCAATTGAACGATCGTCGACTTTCCGCTGCCCGTGTGCCCAACCAATGCTATCATTTGACCAGCAGTTACATCAAGATTAAACTGATTAATAACCTCCTGTTCTTCGTTGTATGAAAACTCAACATTCACAAAAGCAACATCTCCTTTTAAATGTGGAGTCGGATCAGATAAATCCGTTTGAGACTCATCTCGGTCTAACATTTGAAACACGCGATCTGCATTGATCATCCCCATTTGCAAAACGTTGAAATTGTCCGCCATCTGCCGAATAGGTCGGTACATCATGGTTATGAATGTTGAAAACTGCAGCAATACACCAGGAGAAGACGTTGCATCAAAAGTCCCACGCAATGCCCAACCCAACATCAAACTCACCGACAAAGCTGATAAGATTTCCACCACGGGGAAGAAAACGGAATAGGCCCAAACACCTCTGATATGAGCGTCTCTGTGCGTCTCGTTGATATGATCAAACTTCTTCTCTTCTCGTTTCTCTTGACCAAACATTTGAACGATGTTCATACCCGTGACGTGCTCTTGAATAAAGACATTGATGCGGGCCACCTCATTGCGAACATCATTGAAAGACTTTTTCACCGACTCTTGAAAAATCCTTGTTGCATACAACAAGATGGGAATAGGAATAATTACCACCAAAGTCATCTTCCAATCCACCCAAAGCATGGCACCGATAATCACCACCAACTTGAGAACGTCCCTAAAAATATCCAGCAACCCCACACTAAATACTTCTGCGATACCATCCACATCACTGATGTGACGGGTGACCATCTGACCCACAGGTGTTTTATCAAAAAAGGACAAGCGAAATCCTAAACTGTGCTTGAACAATTCTGAACGCAGATCTAGTGTTATACTCTGCGCCATTTTATTCGCTTGATAAGTTTGATAATATTGAATCAAACTTTCTAAAATCAAAACTGCGACAAAAGAAATAGACCCCCAGAGTACGGCATTGGAGTTCCCTGATGCCAAATCCTCGTCAATCAATGACCGCATCTGGTTTGGACGAATGATGGACATTCCAGCCAGCACCAGCACCCAAAAAAAAGTGAAATAAAATTGAAAACGATACGGAGAACTCCGTTGGTATAAACGCCAAAAAATTTTCTTATCAAAAGCCTTCCCTGCACTATTGGACATATTCTCCTTCTTTTATGTATGGATAACTTACTTGGGTAAGGTACAAACCACACGCATAAACACTATCACCCGCGGCACCGCGTTCTTGTAAATCTATAATCTCTTGCATCTGTGTCACATTCAACTTTCCCCTACCCACTTCTATCAAGGTGCCCACAACAGCCCTTACCATGTTTCTCAAAAAACGATCCGCTACTATATGAAACACCCACTGCCCTTTTTCGTTCACGCTCCACTCTGCCTTTCTCACATCACAAATGTTGGTTTTTTGTCCGCCACCTGATTTGCAAAAACTGGAGAAGTCACCTTTGCGGACCAATAATCGCGCAGCTTGATTCATTCTATCCATATCTAATCCAAAAGGATAGAACATGGAGCGCTGATGCAGAAATGGATTCTTTTCGAAATGCAAAAAATAATGATATCCCCGTTCTGTGGCATCAAAACGAGAATGGCACTTGTCACCAACTTGAAAAATCTCATGCACTGCAATAGATTTGGGCAGTAATTGGTTGACTCTAAACACAACTTCCGCAACATCTTCAATAGCTTTCATAGCATTGAAGTGAGCATAAAACTCAGTAGCATGAACACCAGTGTCTGTTCGTCCGCAACCCGTGGTAATGACTTTTTCTTGTCTCAATATTTTGGAAAGGGCTGACTCAAGAACTTCCTGAACAGACAACGCATTGGGTTGACGCTGCCAACCATGGAAGTGTGAACCATCATACGACAGTTGAATAAAATAGCGCGGCCACAATGCTTCTTCCATACAAACAAGAAAGGCGCAAATATCTTGCGCCTTTTCTGGTAATGATTCAAGAATTAAATAAATATTTTGCGATCAGTCTTTTTTCCTTCACAAGTTACACGAACAACGTAGTAACCTGATGACAGTTGACCCATTGGCACAATTGACTCAGAGCGCTGACCTTTGTTTAAAACGATCTTTCCTTGCACATCAAAGACTTCCAACGAATAAGGTTTGTTGTAATTGCTCACCACGATGGACTCTTGAATGGGATCCCAATTGATAGACACTTGATTCTGGACCGCATTAGTTACGTTATTTGGCAGTACCGTAGACTCCATTGTTGCACTGTAAACTTTATCGCCTGAGTTCATACCGTTGCCATTGGCCGCCATTCCGGTGGCATAAAATGTAATGGTACCAAAATCTTCACTCGGAGCGGTCCAGGTGAAATTGAAGGTGTGTTCATCCTGAGAAGAACCACCATTCAAGTTGTGAGTAACATATTGACGAGAACTACCCTGCACCGTAAAATTCTCCGTGTGATTGTCCGTTCCTGCGGCAAAAGTTCCGACAGAATTACCGTTCGCATCCAAAGCAACAACGCTGAATCCAAAAAGACCATTGCCCGTCTGGCCAACAGTAACCGACATATCGTAGGTTTCACCCAATGCGTGTTGACCGAAAATCATGTTGGAAGATTCAACAAAAACAAAACCACCTCCTGCATTCAAAGCTGTTCCGGCATGGCATTGAACACAAGTGCCTTCACCTGGAGCGCCCGTTTTACCTGCTTTACCATCCTCACTTAATACACCGCAAATAAAAAAACTTGCGCTCAAAAGGGTTAAACCCAAAATCCATTTTGATTTCATAATCTCAAATTAATAGAAACAAGAGTACAAAAAAAAGGGATTCACATGAATCCCTTTAACATATTGACCTAATGAATTATGCCCAACTGGCAATGCGCTCTCCTGCAAACTCACCCGCTTCCAATTGCGCTCTCACCTTGGAGAAACACTCGATGGTATAACGCACATCTTCCAAAGTATGAACGGTTGTAGGAATCAAACGCAACATGATCACGTCCTTTGGCACAACTGGATACACAACAATAGAACAGAAGATACCATGCTTCTCACGCAATGTTAAAGTAACATTGGTGGCTTCACCCAAACTTCCTTTGAGGAAAACAGGCGTCACCACTGAATTGGTTTTTCCGATATCAAAACCAGCTTCTGTCAATCCGCTTTGCAGGGCGCGAGCGATTTTCCAAAGGTTCTCTTGCAATTCAGGCTTTGTTCTGATCATCTCCAAACGCTTCAATGCTCCAATCACGATAGGCATAGGCAACGATTTGGCAAAAGTTTGAGAACGCATATTGTAACGCAAATACTCAATAACGTGCTGATCGCTCGCAACAAATGCACCAACAGTAGCCATTGCCTTAGCAAAAGTTCCAAAGTAAACATCAATTTCAGCCTGCACTCCTTGTGCATCGCCCGCTCCGCGTCCCATGTTTCCAATAGAACCAAAACCATGGGCATCATCCACAAACAAACGGAAACCGTATTCTTTCTTGAAAGCGACAATTTCCTTCAACATCCCTTGGTCACCTGCCATTCCAAAAACACCTTCAGTCATGACCATGATACCGCCACCCGTCTTCTCAGTTAACTTCTTGGCCATTTTGAGCATTTTCTCAAAGCTCTCCATGTCGTTGTGTTGGAATACAAAACGCTTTCCTTGGTGCAAACGCACTCCGTCGATCATACAAGCATGACACTCGCTGTCATAAACCACAACGTCATTTCTGCTCACCAAAGCCTCAATGGCTGACATGCAGCCTTGATAACCGTAGTTCAAAAGGAATGCATCATCTTTCTGCATGAAATCAGCCAACTCATGTTCCAATTGCTCATGGTATTTGGTTTGACCGCTCATCATGCGGGCTCCCATTGGATAGGCCATGCCCCAAGCGGCTGCAGCATCCGCATCTACTTTTCTGATCTCGGGATCATTACCCAATCCCAAATAATTATTTAAACTCCAAACCAACACTGGCTTGTCACGAAAGGTCATGTGTGCACCCAACTCCCCTTCCAACTTAGGAAAAGAGAAGTATCCATGAGATTCTTTAGAATGCTGACCAATGGGTCCGCGATTGTGTTTGATTCTTTCAAAAATATCCACGTCAGTAAATTTAATTTCTGCGAAGATAAAATGATTATTCTGTTAATTTTCAAGACATTCAACAGTTTTCAACACTTCATGCATAAAAAAAGGGGAGGCAATAGACCTCCCCTCTCTTTAGCAAACAAACCATTAATGCTGAATTATCCAATTCCAGTTGTACACTTGATGGTCTTGGGTTTTAATCACCAAGCGGTACATGCCACTGTTGAGCTGTCCCAATTGTTCAGAAAGTACCTGATCAGCCACCGTCTTACCTGACTCAACCAAAGCACCTTTGGCATCATACAATTGCCATTGGAATGAAGATCCTTTGGCCATCTTGATATTCAATTCTCCTTGAGATGGGTTTGGATAGACTGAGATCAAATCTTGATTCAATTCAGCAATGCCCACCAATAAACCGTCGCAATTCTCATCCACCTGATTGCCCTCAATCTCAGCAGCAGCTGGATTGATAAAGTTGTTGGCATCATCGCAATCGCCAGTAATGGCAACACCGCATGGATCTGTAACTTCACTACCAAAGCCATCAAGATCTCCGTCTAAATAGGTCATTTGGGTATCATCACAGTCATCCATGTTGTCCACAAAACCCATAGGCGCTTGACATGCATAATCTGTAGCATTGGGGTCACCAAATCCATCACCATCTGCATCAGCGTAATAGACATTCTGTACAAACTCATCCACCTCTGTATCACAGTTGTCATCTATGTCATTGCACGTTTCGGATTCTGCTGGACTTATAGCCGCATTGTTGTCATCACAATCCCCTGCTTGCGCAGCACCTCCGCATGCAACCACTAATTCTGATCCAAATCCGTCAGCATCGTTATCCTCATAAGCAAAGGCGGCATCGTCGCAGTCATCACTATTGGAAACATATCCGATTGGAGAGACGCAATCAAAAGTCACCTCTTGCGCGTTGCCAAAACCATCGCCATCCATATCGGCATAATATTCACTTTGAACAAACTCATCTGACTCACCATTGCAATTGTCATCCAAATAATTGCATATTTCAGATGCAACAGGATTAACACCTGCATTCATATCATCGCAATCATCTGCAGAAATCACCCCACACGCTGCAATTGATATGCCTCCAAAACCATCACCATCCATATCTTCATAGGTCAACATTTGATCATCACAATCATCATCGTTTCCTACATAGCCAGCAGGTGTCTCACATGCATATGTGCTATTATTGACATCACCGTAACCATCACCGTCATTGTCAGCAAAATATTCCGTTTGAACAAATTCATCAACTTCAATATCACAGTCATCATCGATTAAATTACAAACTTCAGGCTGAATGGGGGAAATGGCACCATTGGCATCATCGCAATCTGTATTGTCTGTAACAAAGCCAGGGACATTGGCACAAACCATCATACCCATGCTGACATCACCATAGCCATCACTATCCATATCCATGAACACATCATACATAATACCTTCATCTGCATTGCCATCACAATTGTCATCCGATTGGTTACAGATCTCTGACATACCTGGATTCAAATTGGCGTTGCTATCATCACAATCAGCCATGTTGGTTGCTCCGCAAGGAGCCACTTGGCTTGATCCATAACCATCACCGTCTTGGTCAATGTAGGTCATGTTATTGTCATCACAATCCAAGGAATTCGTCACACCGCATCCAGCCAATACCTCAGATCCAAAACCATCTCCATCTGCATCAGCATACAATAACATGTTGTCATTGCAGTCGGGCTGTGAGATTCCATCTTGATATAAGATGTAACCAGCATTTTGAGAACAACCTAGATAGTAATTGTTGTAATTACCAAAACCGTCACCATCTATATCGTAGATATAATAATTCACACCCAATACAGCAGCGTCATTATCATTGCAATCTTCTTGGAGCTCGTCTCCGGTAAGAGCTATGTAACCACTCTCAGCAAAACAACCAAAATAAGCATCTGAGAAATTACCATAGCCATCGGCATCAGCATCTGCGACAAACAACAATCCATCGGTCAAAGCTGCATCATTGTCATCGCAATCACTATTGATTACCACGCCACAAGGTGCATAGACTTGGCTACCAAAATTGTCTCCATCCAAATCTTGATAAGTCAAATCATATGGGAAGCAATCATCTGAATTAGCAACATAATACGATGGAGGTGAGCAGGTGGTGATAAAATCCATATACCAACCAAATCCATCATTGTCTGCATCGTAATAGTAATTCATCGCTTGTGTCAAACTCAGAGGATCATTGTCATCACAATCTGTGTTGTTCAATGAACCACCGCAAGGCAACATAACTGTACTTCCGGCGCCATCACCATCCAAATCTGCAAAATTCAATTGATTATCATCGCAATCATCTGAATTATAAGAACCACCGCATCCCACCAAATCATCAGAGCCAAAGCCATCACCATCATTATCCGCGTAGGTAAAGTTACTTTCATCACAATCTTGCTGATTATTATCTCCAGTAAACAAGATAGCTCCTGGTACTTCTTGACAGCTAAAAGTGTAATCAAAAAAGCTTCCAAACCCATCACCATCATTGTCCATCAAATAGATGTCTGACCCTAAAATTTGATCATTGTAATCATTGCAATCTTGCTGTCCCGGACCGGTGTAAAGAATGTAACCAGGAGTTGGGCAGCCATTATAGGATAACATGAAATTTCCAAAGCCATCACCATCATTGTCCATTACATAAGTACTGGTACCGAATATCATTGGATCATTGTCATCACAATCAGCGGTATTAAACACCCCGCAAGCAGCGAGGGTTGTGCTGCCATAACCATCTCCATCATTGTCCAAATAAGTTAAATCCCACGGATTGCAATCCAAAGCATTTAAAACAAAACCTGCAATTTGATCACATCCAAAATAATAGTCATACTCATATCCAAATCCATCACCATCATAATCGTAATAATACATCAAGGCAGTGGTTGGACTATTGGCGTTGTAATCGTCACAATCCGTGTTGACTGGTGACCCACCACAAGGTATCAAAATATTGGAACCTACACCATCCATATCAACATCCTGGTAATTCAATTGATCATCGTTGCAATCCTCTGAATTGTATACACCACCGCAAGCAACCAATTCATCAGAACCAAAAGCGTCTCCATCTAAATCTGAATAAATCAAAGCGAAATCATTACAATCCGGTTGAGAGATTCCTGCTTGATAAGCAATGTAACCAGGTTGAGCAAAACATCCAATATAGGAATTGTTATAGTCACCAAATCCATCGCCATCATTGTCGTAATCATAATAATTCACACCACCAATTGAAGCGTCGTTGTCATTGCAATCTTCTTGCAAAGGACTGCCGTTATAGAGGATGTAACCGGGATCAGCTGAGCACCCAAAATAGTAGTTAACAAAGCTGGCATATCCATCCATGTCTGCATCAGGAACATAATAGCTACCACTACCAATGAAATCGAATAAATCATTACAATCGTCGCTATTATAAACACCACAACCTGTAGTGTTATCTCCACCCAAGCCATCCATATCAATATCCTGATAAGTCACAGCAAAATCATCACAATCTGAGTTGTCTAAAACATATCCCGCAATAGCCTCACAACCTATCCAAATTCCGTTGGCTGCACTACCAAATCCATCCGCATCAGAGTCTTGGTACCAAGTAGGCAAAACGCCATTGTCAATTTCCCCATTGCAATCATTGTCAATACCGTCGCAAATCTCCTCAGTTGGTGTTACAATACAACTGCCATCATCAAGAGTGGCTTCAGCAGAAAAATTACAAGCCAATGGATCGGTGCATCCGTTGATAATTGGTGCCAAATTTTCAGCATCAATGGCCACGTACACAATTGAATTCATATTGAAGTCCGCTGCGCTGGCTGCATTGGTTGAAAATCCAGGAACCAAATCGCGTTGAGCGGTCATGTGTACTTTTCCATCATATACGCTTGGAGCTGCACAAGCATAATTGTATTCCCAATTTACACCATCAACATTGGGGGAAACGTCAACAGGTTCAGTCCAAGTTAATCCTCCGTCGGTAGACTTTACCATAAACAAATGCCTGCGGAAAATACCATTCTCTTGGGTTCCCTCTTTGATGGCATCATAGAGAATAAAAATATCCCCGTTGTCTCCCAATACAATACTGGGATGGTTCACCAACCCTCCATTTCCATAGGCCGCCATATCAAACCAATTGATGTTCACTCCCTCTATCATATTGGGAGCAACACCAGCGGTCAGCAAAAGATCATCTCCGCTATCCAAAGGAATTCCCGCATTGGCTGAATTCCAATATTTGATAACACCAGAATTTCTGTAATAACTGTAATTGTTGTCAAATACGTTCACTGGATCGATGTAATCCATTGTAGCAAAAGATACATGAACAACGCCATTGTCGTCGACATTAACGCTACCGGAAGTACTTGTTGATGTAATTCTATCTTCAATACCATCACCGTTTACATCAGTTCCGGAATCAATTTGATAATTGTCGATGGGAAAATCATTGCATACGTAACGCGTCCAGTTGTTCCCATTGTCATTGGAAATCCAAACATACGAATCTTGAAAATCACCGAAGATGGCCACGGCGACCGTATTGCCATTGGCAGACATCGCATATGAATCTCCTTCAAAACCCCACATGGGTGGCTCCATTCCTTCAAAAGTCATGTCCACAATATCCCATGTGCTACCGGCGTCTTGTGAGCGATAATACAAAATCTGTTGATCCAAACCATTAATAGTAACCCCATTGTAGGTTGTACTGGTAAGCATGTGAATGGTGTTTCCGTCCAATCCACCTGCGCATGCCCTGTTCCACAAAACAGATTCTGGAGCTGTGGTAGGAACCGTTCCCATCTCTTGCCAACTTCCACCGTTGATCATGTCTCTTTTCAATGATTGAATGCCGGATCCATTGTGGGCAAAAACCCACTCCGTTCCATCAGCAGTATGCACCAAACTGGGCCATCCTGTTCTAAAAGATTCGATACGACTGGTGGGCATGGGTGCCCATGCATTGGAAATCGGATCCAAATGGTTGTAACCTGTTCCTCTGTCTGGGAACGCTGTAGGTTCCATACCGCGCGTCCAAACAGCGGACACGCCATACTCATCGGCAATTACCCTTGCACCGATTGTAGCGTTGGTCTGCAAATCATACAAGGTATGCCCAATTTCAGTGACATAACTCTGTGCCATCAAAAGCACGGGAACCATCAAAAGCCAAGTGGTAAAAATTTTCTTTTTCATTTTATATGTTAAGGAATTGGTGTCAAATAAAATGATAAGTTTTGAATAAAACGATAAGAATGACAACTTAGCCTTAAAAATACTCCTTTGTAACTAGAAACTCGAGCAATAGCAGCGACCATATGACAATATTCATACGAGTGCACAGCATTACAATCTCATCTCGTAACTTTGCCGCATGAATCTTTCTTTGGAAAACAAAAACGCTTTGGTATGCGGAGGCTCACAAGGCATTGGTGCTGCAGCAGCCATAGAGTTAGCAACATTGGGCGCTAACGTTACTTTGATGGCGCGCGATGCAGAGCGATTGAATAATGTTTTGGCTCAGTTGCCTTGTACTAAAGGACAACACCACCAAATCTTGGTCGCCAACTTTGCCCATAATTCAGAAGTGCAAACTGCCATTGAAGCATTTGCGGAAGAAAATACCATTCATATTTTAATCAACAATACCGGCGGACCCAACCCGGGCAAGGCCCATGAAGCTGGTATTGATGAGTTTCGATTGGCATTCAATTTACACCTTATTAATTTTCAGATCATCACCCAGGCCTTGTTGCCCAAGATGAAAGAAAGTGGATACGGACGCATCATCAATGTGATTTCCACTTCTGTAAAGCAACCCCTGCCCAATTTGGGCGTGAGTAACACCATACGCGGAGCCGTTGCCAACTGGGCCAAGACCTTGTCATCAGAATTGGGCCCTTATGGCATCACCGTCAACAATGTACTGCCTGGTGCCACAGCAACAGGACGATTGAGTCAGATCATCACCAACAAAGCCAATAAGACCGGCCACAGCGTGGATGATGTCACGGAGGGGATGAAAAGAGAAGTCCCCTTGGGACGTTTGGCATTACCCGAAGAGATTGCTGCAGGCATTGCCTTCCTTTCCACGCCAGCCGCCGCGTATATCAATGGCATCAATCTGCCCATTGATGGGGGTAGGACGTTGTCACTGTAGGGGCGAATTGACATTCGTGTCTCGTCCTAAAATAGGTTTACAAAAAAAAGGGACAAAATGGAGAAAAAATGTAAACCCAAATTAGGACAATGGCGCAACAAAAGGTTGTTCTTGTCGGATGAAGAAAAGCTAATCTTAATTAAAGATTATCTGAACGGAAAAGAATCCAAGGCTGCCGTTTATTTTCGTTACACCGGGTATCCGGAGGATCATGGTAAAATCGCTGTTTGGATGAAAAAGTTAGGTATTAAAGATCTGAGAGCTTCAAGAAATGTTAGCTTTGTTCCAATGTCAAAGGCCAAAAAACCGATTCAATCGGAAGTTGATTTTGAAAAATTGCAATTGGAAAAACGTGTAGCTGAGCTTGAAAAACAGTTGAAGCTGGCGGAAATGAAAGCCATTGCCTTTTCAACATTGGTGGATATTGCAGAACGAGAGTTCAATATTCCCATCCGAAAAAAGTTCAATACCAAGCCATAG
>CANNHA010000020.1 GCA_947504275.1 Flavobacteriales bacterium | reverse complement strand
TTGGGCACTTATGTGTGGCCCAATAATTTTATTGGCAATACCTACCAAGAGGAAATTGATTATTTGAAATCGTGGATTGTAGACCGCACAGCTTGGATGGATAGCAACATGTTTGGAAGACCTTGCGACTTGTCGCTTGGATTAAATCAACCAGATCAAAGTAATGAAACCATTATCTACCCCAACCCCATTCAGAAAGGAGAAACTTTGCACATCAAAGCCATCGACAATATTGATAACATTGAACTTCTCGATGGATTAGGAAAAACAATTTCCATCGAAACCAATACATTAAATACGCAAGGTCAATCCAATTCAATTTCTGTTTCATTGGAAAAGATCTCTGCTGGTCTGTACACATTGAAAATCACACAAAAAAACAAAGCCATTTCATTTAAAAAAATACTGGTATTATGAAAAACCTAATCATCGCACTGACATTATCCAGTGGACTTATGGCCTGCACCAAACCCGAAGGACCTGGAGGAAGCAGCTCGATCCAAGGTAAGGTAGTTGGGCAAAACATCAATTTGGGTCGCTCAGAAATCATAGACCTCACCGTTACACCAGGTCAGCTGATTGAACATGGAGACTATTTCATCATCAATCAGCCCAATGGAGCCAATTACTATTTCTGGTTCAATAATCCAACCTGGTTAAGCAATGGCGATCCGCAATTGGCGGGTAGAACTGGTGTTTCCATTTCATTCAATTACAGTGACAATGACATTACCATAGTCAACGCAGTGTTCACTGCACTATCCGCTCACATCGACGGTCAATTCAACTTGACCAAAAACGGGGACATGATTCAATTGGTATCAAAAGACAACATCAATATTCCTGACCCTGATGATGTTACAACTTCATTTCTATTGGATGTAGGTCAACAAGGTGAGGCAGATGAAATGGGTGCACAAACCGCCATCACCGACGAGCGGGTTTACTTGATTTATGGTGAGGGAAGCAATTACCATGAATCCACTAGAACAGGCGCGGACGGTCTATATTTATTTGATCAATTGCAAAATGGAGAATATCAGGTTTATGTTCTTTCGAAAGATTTAACCACCGGAGAAATGACAAAAACCATTTTGGAGAAAGTAACCATCTCAGATAAAAGTCAAGTGGTTGATGTTCCAACTTTAGAAATTGTTCATTGATGCGCCAAAGTTTACTTTCAGCACTTCTCATTTTGATTGCATACGCTTGCAATGCGCAGTCCGGGCTGTGGAGCACAGCTTCCTTTTCAACCCGACACAATAAGAAATGGCAAAGTGAACTTCAATTGCTCCAACGCTACAATCCTGACGGTTGGTCCAAGAGCGGCATTGCTTTAACTGAACATTTTCAGCCCAAGAAAAAACTCTCCTTTGCACTGCAATACCGTTGGACCGCATTTCCAAATGAAAATGCATTACTCAATGATGCGAATTTGGATTTTGGAAACAGAGTACGATTGGCCATTTCTTTGAAACTATTGCAATCAAAAAAAGATCAGAATCGATTTGAATGTTCCTGGAGAAACGCCATTCAAGTAGAAAGATTAACCTGGGAACGAAGTCCTATTGTTTTGAGAAGCAGATTGAAATTATCAACCCCTGAGTGGAAGAAAATCAGATTAAACACCAAAGTAGAGTACTTCTATTGGCTCAATGCAGTTAAATACTGGAGCGATGAACAATTGATTCAATACGGGCTTTCAAAAGAATGGCGTTACTCAGCCGATATTGAATTCAAAGTCAATAAAAACAACCAATTCAATTTTGGCTTTTGCTACAACAATAGATTGCTAAAACAAGACAGACAGTGGTTTAACATTGGCTTCAAACATGAAATAAAAAGGAAAAAGGAAAGTTCAAAAAAAACAGAAATCAACCCCACTCAGTAAGCAGCCCGTTTCATTTCGTAGATTGAAGCAATACAATCGATTCATTTTCGAAAACAATACGACTCCCTTTGGCCAATATTTCCTTCAAAGTATTCTGATAAATTGAATCTTTCACCACTGGTTTCATGATCAATTTTTGCTCTGTACAATTCAATGAATTCACAACATCCTTACTCATTGGTTTAAAACACAACGGAAAATAATCGACTGCAGCCTCATAATTCTCTGTGCAAGCGACATCTTTTGATTTGAGAGCAATGAAATTGCTAAAATGTTGAAAGCGCCAATCTCCTGAAAGATCCTCAAAATGAAGGACGGAATGTTCTGGTATGTAATCCTGAGCAACAGAGCATTGCTCCAGCAACATACCATCTTTGCGCACAACTTTGGCATGAAAATGAACCAAAGCAAAATGCGCAACCAACATGAACATTGTTGTTGCCAATGCTATTCGATTGGGAACTGCTGAAACAGATATGAAAACAATTGTCATAAAAGCCAACCAACCTTGAATACGCACTGAGATAAATCCCGCACTGCCCGTGTTGTCGGGTAACAAAAAATACAGCGTGAATAACGTTATCACCGTGAGAATCACACGTTGTTGAGGAAGAGTGAATCGAATTTTTGTTCGCACAAAAACCAACATCAAAAGAGCAATCGTCAGCAATGAAATCATCACCGTCCAACGTTCTTCTTTCCCTTCATGGTAAACAATCAAAGAACGCCATCTGAATATGTCCTTTATCAAATCCCCTTTTTCTAAAAAGGTTGGTGAACCGCTGTGATAGGCTGTATTCAGTCGATACAAAACAACAACTGGCAAAATCAAAACAACAGCCTTAATGAATCGATAAATCAGAGACTTAATCGATTCACTCTTTTTCCATTCATGAATCAAATGAGGCAGCGCACTGGCACCCCAAATGAAAAGTGTCAATAAAAAGGTAAACCCATGTGAAAAATACAAAAGCAACAACAATGAAAACAGAATCAGAACTTCCCTAACTGAGTATTGCCTTTCAAAAAACTGCCAACTCCTAGCAAGAAATAGCAGCGCAAAAATGATGGACAAAGAATAATTGTAAAACCCGATAGAGAAAACAAAACTGAATACAAAAGGAAGTGACCAAAAAGACAACCATCGATTCCCACCTATCGTTCTAATAAAATAATCTGCAGCCAAAGGCAACGATACAAAATAGAGAACCAACATCAATTTTTCCGCCAGCCACCACTCACCAGAGATCAAATAGAACAGGGCCAAAAGGGCGTGTCCAATCCAATTGGGAACCACCATCGGATTGAATTGATAAAAATATTGAACAATAAAACTATCTCCTTGCAACAATTCCAATAACAGCTTGGCATTGTACAAATGCGCCGGAGAATCCAATGATGGGAAATAATAAGAAACAAACAATGGCCACATGGATGCCAAAGAGAGGACAATGAATACAATGCGAAAGCGCTTTGGATTTTCGCTTACTGATTGAAACCAATTCCAGATATTTCTAACGAACGCCAATGTATTTATGCGTTTGAAGGCTCAATCGCCAATTGGGAAACTGACTCAGGTGTGACATAATCAAGGGCATAGACTCATCCTGCCTCTCCCACTCTGGCTGAAGCAAAAGATGGCAATTTGGATTTGTCTTTTTTGACAACTCGATGGCCCATTGAATATCAGAAGGATGAAATACTATTACCTTCATTTCATGACAAACTTGAAAAATCTCTTCAGTCGGAGCTTTGAACTTTTTTGGTGAAAAAGTAATCCAATCCCATTTCCCTGTCAATGGATGAACACCGCTGGTTTCAATGTGGGTTTTGATGTGATGACTTCTCAAAGATTCTGTCAATGCCTCCAAGTTGTGCATGGTAGGCTCTCCACCAGTCACAATTACACGAATGGCGCCACTGGCAAGGACATTCTGCACCAATTGTTCAACAGAAACCATTGGATGCTCGTCCTTATTCCAAGACTCTTTGACATCGCACCAAACACAACCAACATCACATCCAGCCAAACGGATAAAATAAGCAGGACAGCCTGAAAAGACACCTTCACCCTGAAGGGTGCAGAATTCTTCCATAACTGGCAGTCTGTCCATTCCAAATTAGCTTTTCAATTCAGCGAACAAATCATATTGCTCCGCATCCGTTATTACTGTATCAACAAAATCACCTAAACGCAAGTATTGATCAGGCGCATGAATAATCACTTCGTTGTCGACTTCAGGCGAATCGAATTCGGTTCTTCCGATGAAATACTCACCTTCCTTTCTATCAATCAACACCTTCATTTCTCGTCCAATCTTGTCTTGATTTTTCTGCAAAGAAATTTCAGACTGAATTTCCATAATGGCATTGGCTCGCTGCTTTTTGGTTCTGGCAGGAACATCATCCTTCATGGTAAAAGCATGGGTATTCTCTTCATGTGAATAAGTGAAAACACCCAAACGGTCAAATTTGGTTTGCTCAACCCACTGGCTCAGCTCTTCAAAATCTTGTTTGGTTTCGCCAGGGAATCCAGTAATAAGTGTCGTACGCAAAGCGATATCTGGAACTTTGGCTCTGATGTCTTGCAACAAGGCATCTGTTTTTTCTCTTGTGATTCCGCGACGCATGGCCTGTAACATTTTGGTTGTACCATGTTGCAACGGCATATCCAAATATTTGCAGATATTGGATCTCTCGTTCATCACATCCAATACATCCATTGGAAATCCACTGGGATAGGCATACTGCAAACGGATCCAATCAATTCCTTCTACATCCGATAAGTTTCTGAGCAGGTCGGCCAACTTTCTATCCTTGTACAAGTCCAAACCATAGAAGGTTAAATCTTGGGCAATTAAAATCAATTCTTTGACTCCATTCTTGGCCAATCCTTTGGCTTGCGTTACCAAGTCCTCCATTGGAGTAGACAAATGCTTTCCGCGCATCAATGGAATGGCGCAAAAGGAACATGGTCGATCACATCCCTCTGCAATTTTAAAATAAGCATAATGGCTTGGTGTTGTCAACAAGCGCTCTCCGACCAATTCATGCTTATAATCCGCCTTTAATGTTTTAAGCAAACGAGGCAATTCTCGTGTTCCAAAAATTCCATCCACCTCTGGAATGTCTTTTTCAAGCACATCTCGGTAGCGCTCACCCAAACATCCTGTCACCAATACTTTATCTACATTTCCTTTCTCTTTCTCCTTGGCCCAAGCCAAGATGGTATTGATGGACTCTTCTTTAGCGTTATCGATAAAACCACAAGTATTGATGATAACAATGGATGAATCTTGGTCCTCAGATTCATGGTGAACATCGTAGTCATTGGCCTTTAACTGAGCCATCATCACCTCACTGTCAAAAATATTTTTGGCACAACCCAATGTCACGACATTGACCTTGTTTTTCTTCAGCGTTTTGGTCTTCATGCTTGATTTTCTTCGGTGAATAATGAATCCACGAATTCGAAACGATTAAAAATTTGCAATTGCTCTGGGCGTTCTCCTATTCCTATGTATTTGACTGGAATATTGAACTGATCTGAAATTCCAATGACAACACCACCCCTGGCTGTACCATCAATTTTAGTGATGGCCAAAGCGTTGACATCCGTAGCTGCTGTAAATTGTTTGGCTTGTTCAAAAGCATTCTGTCCTGTAGACCCATCCAAAACCAATAAAACCTCATGGGGCGCATTGGGGACAATCTTGTCCATGACTCGCTTGATTTTAGAAAGCTCTTGCATCAATCCAACTTTGTTGTGCAAGCGACCCGCGGTATCAATAATCACTACATCTGCATTTTGCGCAACAGCATGTTGTAGTGTATCAAAGGCAACTGATGCAGGATCAGAACCCATATTTTGCGCAATAACGGAAGACTGAGAACGCTCGCCCCAAATCTTCAATTGATCAATGGCAGCAGCTCTAAAGGTATCTGCTGCACCCAAAACAACTTTCTTTCCTTGCTTCTGTAATTGATAAGCCAATTTACCAATTGTGGTTGTTTTTCCTACACCATTGACCCCAACTACCATGATGACATAAGGGGTAGACAATGCAGGAATAAAAATATCTTCAGATTCCTCTCCTTCATACGAAGCAAGTAAACCCGCAATTTCTTCTTTCAAAATATTATTCAGCTCTGCTGTTCCCATGTACTTGTCCTTGGAAACACGCTCCTGAATTCGGCCTATGATTTTCAAGGTTGTAGCCACGCCAACATCTGATCCAATCAACACCTCCTCGAGATTATCCAAAACCTCGTCATCAATGGTTGATTTACCTACAACGATGCGCGCCAACTTGGAAAACAAACCCGTTCTGGTTTTTTCCAGTCCCTGATTCAGGGTCTCTTTTTTCTCCGAGGAGAATAGGCGCTTAAAAAAATTCATTGCCATCTCTTTAGAATAAAAAAGGCCTTTTCTTTCGAAAAAGCCTTTGAACAATTATCAATGACTGATTAGGCTTTGGTAAACCACTCAGCAATTTTGTCGTTGTGTACAATCTCTTCCTTGAAGGAATAAGACCCTGATTTTGGTGACTTCACCATTTTAATCACCTTGGTGTGGTTCTTACCACCACCTGTTTGCAATGTTGCAACTACCTTCTTTGCCATGGCTTAATTATTTAATCTCTTTATGAACGGTCATTCGCTTCAAGATGGGATTGTATTTCTTCATCTCCAAACGATCTGGGGTGTTCTTTCTGTTTTTGGTTGTGATGTATCTGCTTGTTCCTGGCATGCCCGACTCCTTGTGCTCGGTGCACTCCATAATCACTTGAACTCTGTTACCTTTTTTTGCCATTGTTTCTTAAAAACGGATTGCAAAGATAGAATGAATTTTGGATTATACAATATTTTTTTTCATCTCTTGTTTTTCACTTGGAAAAGATACACTTTTTGGTGTTGAAAACGGCGTAAATCCAAGGTGTTTTCATCGTGACACATTCTTATTTTTGAGCTTCAACCTAAACTGTTCATGTCAAAAAGCAAATCAAATATCGATCAAGAAGATGAAATCCCTTGGGTGGATGATAAAAAATCTTGGAAACAAGGAGTATTGGGACGCCGGTCTCAATTGATTGCAGGTACAGCTCTTCTGCTCTCTTCCATTTATTTGATTTTGGCTTGCATCTCATTTGCCATTAACGGAGATTCTGATTTAAGCTTAATACTAGGTGGTGATCACGCCTCCAATATCAGTGAGACACCCAACTATTCCAATTGGATGGGTAAATTGGGGGCCCTTGCGGCGTATTTCCTCATGTACAAAGGATTTGGCGTCGGTGCTTTTTTCATTTGCTACCTGTTTATTCTGCTGAGCAGCTACTTGATTGTTCAAGCCACACCCACTCCATTTTTTAAAAGCTTCCGATGGATGATGTATGGCATGATCTTCATCCCGCTTGCATTGGCGTTTGCCTTTCACCACCGTGAGGAAGATCCATTCCCCCATATTGTATTGGACATCAATGATCGTTTTGTCGGAGCATATGGACTTTGGAGTGCTCAATGGCTAACATTCACACTGGGTCGAATTGGCGGGACAGTGGCGCTTATCGGCGTTGCTGCAACATCTTTTCTCATTCACTTTGGCCAATGGGTTGAAAATGGCATCGAGAACTGGAAGTTGAGAAGGCAAGAAAAACAAGACCGAATAGAGGAGGCAAAAGCAAACACAGATGTTCTAGAAAACGAAACGGAAACAGAGCCAGAATTAGAAGAGATTGCTGAGCAGGTGACTCCGGCATCCAACACTTTGGAAACCACAATCAGCAACAAATACAAAGTAGTTAATGAAGAATTGGATGAGGCCGAGGAAGATTTATTAGGTCAAATCGAAATCATAACCCCCGATCCCCTCACTCCAATAAACCCAATTCAACCAGAACTAATAGAACTAAGCTTGACTCCGGTAGAAAACATCCAAGAAGATGAGTTAAACTTGGCCAAGATTGAGGCTGATCTTGGAATGGAAGTGCAAGGCCCAGCGAAAGAAGAAATATTGAGCAATGAAGAGGTTGATGAACGCCTGGCTGATTTTGGTGATTATGATCCCAAATTGGATCTTTCGAGATACGAAGCTCCTTCTATCGAACTGCTCAAGAACCACACAACCGGTGGAATAAAAATCACAAAAGAGGAATTAGAGGAAAACAAAAACAAAATCATCCAAACACTCAATCACTACAAAATTGAAATCGAAAAAATCAAAGCCACCATTGGACCTACAGTTACCCTGTATGAAATCAATCCAGCTCCAGGTGTTCGCATTTCAAAAATCAAAAGTCTAGAGGACGACATTGCGCTGAGTCTTGCTGCACTGGGCATACGCATCATTGCTCCGATTCCCGGAAAAGGAACCATCGGTATAGAGGTTCCCAATTCGCAACCTGAAGTAGTCAGTATGCGCAGTTTGATTGCTTCAGAAAAATTTCAAAATGCGGATATGGAATTGCCCGTTGTTTTGGGGAAAACCATATCCAACGAAATATTCTGTGTGGACTTGGCCAAGATGCCTCACTTGCTAATGGCCGGATCTACTGGTCAGGGTAAATCTGTTGGATTAAACGCCATCTTGGTGAGTCTGTTGTATAAAAAGCATCCTTCGCAAGTCAAGTTTGTTTTGGTGGATCCCAAGAAAGTTGAATTGACTTTGTTCAATAAAATTGAAAGACATTTCTTGGCCAAACTTCCCGATACGGAAGACCCCATCATTACCGACACCAGCAAAGTTGTAAGAACTTTGAACAGCTTGTGCATTGAGATGGATCAACGATATGATCTATTAAAAATTGCAGGTTGCAGAAACATCAAAGAGTACAATGAGCGCTTTATCAAAAGGCGTTTGAATCCAGAAAACGGACATCGTTACTTACCATACATTGTACTCGTGGTGGATGAGTTTGCTGATTTGATTATGACTGCTGGGCGTGAAGTAGAAACGCCCATTGCCCGATTGGCCCAGTTGGCACGTGCCATTGGCATTCACTTGATCATTGCTACGCAACGCCCTTCAGTGAACATCATCACCGGAATAATCAAGGCTAACTTCCCTGCTCGAATTGCCTTCCGCGTGACATCCAAAATAGATTCACGCACCATTCTCGATGCTGGAGGTGCGGATCAACTGATAGGTCGTGGTGACTTACTCTACTCAACCGGAAATGATCTCATCCGCGTGCAGTGCGGATTTGTCGACACTCCCGAAGTGGAAGAAATTACCCAATACATCGGTAATCAACAAGGCTATCCAAGCGCGCTGTATTTACCTGAGGTTCCAGATGAAGGTGGAAGTACAGAATTGGGTAACTTTGCCGACAGCGACCGAGATGATCTTTTTGAGGAAGCTGCTAAAATCGTTGTTCAAACACAACAAGGTTCAGCCTCCATGCTGCAGCGCAAACTGAAGCTGGGATTCAATAGAGCTGGACGTTTGGTTGATCAACTTGAAGCAGCTGGAATTATTGGACCATTTGAAGGAAGCAAAGGAAGAAAGGTTTTAATTCAAGACGAAACCACTTTGGAACAGTTATTGAAAAGGGGCCAGTAATTAGGATAAACAACATGAAAAAAGCATTTTTATTTTTATTGACCATCACCATGAGCGTGATGTCACAGGCGCAGAGCTCTAAAGAAGTTTTAGATAAATTATCTGCCAAAGCCAAAGGATGGACAACCGTAACTGCCGACTTTAGTTCTTCACTCGTTGACAAAAAGAACAACAAGAACATCAAACAAGAAGGCAATATCAAAATCAAAGGAAAGAAATACATCATCAGTTTATCGGACTACATCATCACCACGGATGGCACCACCATTTGGACATATGATAAAAAATCCAACACCTGCACCATTGACAATTTGAAAGATGTTAAGGATGGCGCATTTGATCCTTCTGAAATTTTCAGCATCTGGGAAAAAGATTTCAAAAATGAAATGAAAAACAACAACGCATCTATTGATGGTGTGGGCTGTTATGAAATTGGCTTGTTCCCTAATAATCCAAAAGGAAAGCCTTACCACTCCATTTTCATGTACGTTGACAAATCCAAAATGGAATTAAACAAAGCCGTAGTTAAGACCAAGGATGGCGGTGAAATCAGCTACAAAATCAAAAACTTGAAAACCAATCAACCTTATTCAGATGGCGATTTCACTTTTAATAAGGCCAAATACCCCAAGGTAGAAATGGTTGACAACAGGTTGTAAAAAACAACAGTGATTGTGAAATACTTTGGATTGATTCTCACTTTGCTCACTTTGGCAAGTTGTCTTGAAAAGCAAAGTGACGACAAAATCAATATTCCATCCAAAAGCAAGGGTAAACTATTCATTATCGGTGGTGGAGATCGCACTCCAGAATTGATGTCTTCCATGATTCAGCAGGCAGGACTAAAAGCTGGGGATTTTATTGCAGTGCTGCCAATGGCTGGGGAAGAGCCCGATTCTAGTTTTTGGTATTTCAAAAAAGACATTCCAGTCCAATCAAACATAAAGTGCATCAATTTGAATTTTGCGGATAGCACGCGCAACTTTTCATCGATGAGAGATTCATTGCGCATGGCCAAATTGGTATTCATTTGCGGTGGTGATCAAAGTCGTTTCATGAAGGTGGTTCAAAAACAAAATATACATTCACTGATAGATGAGGTATTCAGCAACGGAGGTATGATAGCAGGCACAAGTGCTGGTGCAGCAGTGATGAGTGAAGTTATGATTACAGGTGATCAGAAAAAAGACACTGCGTATAGCGCTACCTATGCCTTGATTGAAACCAACAATGCACAATACAGCAAAGGATTGGGATTCATTTCAAATGGAATTGTAGATCAACATTTTGTAACCCGAAGCCGGTACAACAGACTCATCACTGCAATGATGGATTTTCCTAAGATGGCTTATGGAATGGGCGTGGAGGAAGAGACCGCAGCATTGATTCAAAAAGACCGATGCACTGTGGTTGGAAAAGGTCCTGTTATGCTAATTACGACCAAGAAAAAAATCAAATTAAAGGGAGAATTAATTGACAATGCTCATTTTGACCTGAGCATTTATGGTCCAGGACAATCGTTCAAATTGCCTTAACTCAACTGTACTTTGCGATATTCCTAAACCGTTCCAATACTTCTTGCATGTCCGATGGCAATGGCGCATCAAATGACATTCTCTCACCTGTTGTGGGATGATCAAAAGACAATGTCTTGGCGTGCAGCGCTTGACGGGGTAGTATTTTAAAACAATTTTGCACAAACTGGTTGTACTTGGGATAGGTTGTTCCTTTTAATATTCGGTCACCGCCATACTCCAAATCTCCAAACAAAGTGTGACCGATGTACTTCATGTGAACGCGGATTTGATGTGTTCTTCCTGTTTCCAATTTACACTCAACCAAAGTAACATAATGCAGTTTCTCCATGACTTTATAGTGGGTTACAGCATGCTTACCGTAATCACCTTTGGGGAACACCGTAAATACTTTTCGATCTTGCAAACTTCTACCTGTATTTCCAATCACAGTGCCATCTTTCTCCACATCACCCCAAACTATGGCCTGGTATCGTCTGTCAGTAGTCCTATCAAAAAATTGTTTACCCAAATGATTCAAGGCATGATCTGTTTTGGCCATGACCATCACACCGGTTGTATGCTTATCCAAACGATGCACCAAGCCGGGTCGGTGCTGCTCGCCTGCAGGCGTCTTCTGAAGATGGAATAGAACGGCATTAACCAAAGTTCCAGTGTAATTGCCGTGACCGGGGTGAACCACCATGTTCATTGGTTTATTCAGCACCAAAACCTCATCGTCCTCGTACAATATCTCAATGGGTATGTTCTCTGGAATAATCTCAAACTCCCTTACAGGATAAGGCAATTCAATGGTGATAACATCATTGGGTTTTACTTTGTAACTTGACTTTACTGGAATTCCATTGACCTTGACAAAACCAGCATCATGAGCATCTTGAACCCTCGATCTTGAGGTTTTCTCTAAACGATCTACCAAAAATTTGTCTATTCTAACCAGCCCTTGCCCTTTATCAGCAACAATGCGGTGGTGTTCAAATAAACCTTCCTCATCCTCCCTCTCGATATCGTCTATCTCTTCGCTCATCCTCTACTTTGAAAAACGAAAAACATGTTGCTGACCTTGAGACAATGCCTTGATGAAATACATACCTTGAGACCATGCGTTGACATCAATGACAACATGACTATTGAGTGAAGAACCCTTGTGCACCAATTGGCCAGTAACATCGAAAACCTCAAAAGCACATGATCCAGGCGCATCAAAGTGAACGCAATCCAAAGCTGGGTTGGGATAAACCAATCCCCAATCTTGATTTGAATCTCCTCCATCTATTCCGTTCCAAATCTGTTGCTTTCCCGAACGCAAAACAGGACGAATCATCACGCTTCCTGTGACCTGTGATGCTTGCCATGGTTGATCAACACCCAATGAATAAAACAACTTTGCCGGATTGTTGCTGGTATTCTTGTCATTGCCCACATCATAGGTCGGTGCATCCGATTGAACCCAACCCACATAATACGTTCCTACACCTAAAACCAATGGATTGTCCAGTTCATGAAAAGTAAAAGAATCATACCCCACACTATCTGTGTATTGGGGATATTGGTAATTAAAATTTTCTGAAATCAATGACCCCGGTGCACCGGCATTGTCACTCCATACTTTCAGAAAAAAAGTTTGAGTTGAGTGATCTATGCCATAAGGAAGCCAATTCACAGCCAATCCCATGAGGGTATCCGCCGCATAGTTGTAAAACTTCAACGCCACTTGAGATCCTGCACCTTGTACCGTCCAACTGCGTTCCGCACTGCCGTCATCATAAGCATAATAATTGGACATCTCAATGGAATAACAAGCCGTATCATTTTCCAAATGGGCATCAGTAGGATTGATGAAAGTACATACCTCAACATTGACGGTTGTATCACTCAACAATGGATTTTGCAAAATGGTCGTATTCCAATTCATGGTCTCCTCCAATTCTTGATTCTCATTGGCAAAGGTGTTGAGCACTACCGCAGATGCTTGCTGCACTTGATTGTTGCATCTGATTCGATATCCGGAAGCAATGTTCTCTGCATTACCTAGATTGCGCTCAAAGGCTGTTACAGTTGGATTCAAGAAACCTGAGGGATTGCTTTTAAAATGCTTCCATGGCATAGTGCTGTATCCATTGGAAAATGGGAGGCTTGGAACCAATTGCATGGCTACTTCGTCAAACGCAATGTTGGAAGTGTCCAAACCTTCGCGAAGCAAAACATAATCAATATTCCATTGATCGTAAGCTCCGCTTAAAGTGGCTTCATTGCGGAATCGAAATTGGAAACCTGCCTGTAAAAACTGTGGTTGAGCGATGTGCAGATAGGCTCTTGACCAAGAAGTATTGTTGGGAGAAGTAACCGCCCATTTCTTTTCCCATGTTCCTGTTAATGGCGAATAAAAATCAACAAAAAGGGAATCCTCTTCGTCAGGAATGTTTCCCCATCCCCCTGCTTGAAAATAAAAAGTCAAAAAAACATTGTCCGTGCTATCCAGTCCTGCCAAATCAATACCTTGAGAAGTCAAAGTATCTGCAGGTCCTTGCGCATATTGATCTGAAAAATCGTAAGGATAACCTTTATCATCTAAACCATCAAATGTTGCCACACCAATGGTCAAAGGATCCAGGGCCATGACATTGTTGACGTAAACATCATTGTCTTTCCAAAACAATACATTGGGATTGGTTCTGCCTGCGCGATGACCGGCGAAGTCATCAAAAAAGGGCAAGGTTAGCAGATCTCGTTGTCCAATATTGGTATTATCAAAACTTGCGCGCGACAAATACATGGGAACCCTTTCTAACTCTTGAGACTGAGCAAAAGAAACGAGTAATGTGAAAAAGCTTAAAAGTAAATTTCTCATGGATTAGCAACAGATGATGTATCTCTGGGACAAGGTTCTTTGGTCAAATAAATATCCATGATGCTTCCAGAATTTAAATCCAAGGCGCCGGGTGAATACGGAGGTTCTTGGGTGCAAACCTTGTAGTCAAGTGAATCTCCATCACTTGGGGTTGCATCAAAAAACAACTGAGGAATTAAGCCCAAAGCCTTCAAAAGCCTTTGCGCTTCTAGGTACGACAAACCGTGCAAATCAGGAACAGGTATTCTAGCATTGTCTCCTGTACCAACAATCAGAACTACTTTGCATCCTCTTGGCAATTGGTCATTGAATTTAATATCCTTTCCTTGGTATCTAATTCCAATAACGCTACCTACAAAGTTGTTATTAGGCTGGTAAGAAACATCATAATCAATCCCTTTGTTCTTCAATTTCACCATGGCCACAGCAGCGTACTCACCTGATTTAATGGTAATGGTTTCCATGGGTGGTGTCTTACTAAAAATAGTTAGATACACTTGACGACCTTCTTTGATCGTAGATCCTGGCATGGGCATCACATAATTCACGCTGCCCTTTGCCGAAGTGTCTGACCAAATACTGTCAATCACAACTGGTTCTAAATCCAAATCCTCTAAAATCTCAACAGCACTTTCCAATGATTGACCTTTCAAATCTGGAATGGTCACAAACTCACCGTGATCGGTATACCAAGAAAGCCAGAACCAGCTCAGTAGGATAACCAAGACATTGGCTCCCATCACATAGCCCAACATTCGCATTCCGGGCTTTGATCGCAAGTATTGAAAAAAACTCATTTTACTTTTTCTTCATAAAATTGCCAATGGCATTGCTGTAAATATCTGCTACTTCCTCTACTGATCCAAACTCTTCTCCGTCAATGGTAAAACGGCCTTTGGTGACGTGACCTAAAAGCATTGCTGGAACTTTGTTTTCTAGTACAAAATCCAAAAACGCATCTTTATCTCTTTCGGGAACAGTCACCACTACTCTGCTTTGAGACTCACCAAACAAAAAGGCGTCCTTTCTAAATTCCAAAGGTGTTTCTATATCAAATCCTAATTTAGAGGACATTCCCATCTCTGCCAATGTCACCCACAATCCGCCATCGCTAATATCATGCGCGGCATTGATTAAATTGTTTTGGATCATGTGTTTCAGGAATTGATGCAAGGCAAACTCCTCTTCTAAATCAAAATGAGGGGCTGGTGTATTCTTAATCCCCAACAAATTGTACAAGTACTCAGATGAATTCAAATCGTCTTGACTCTCTCCAATCAGATAAATCAGATCCCCTTTGTATTTAAAATCAAGGGTCATGTGGTGAGATTTATCCTCCATGATGCCTAACATACCAATGGTGGGTGTTGGGAAAACAGGCTTGGAAGTGCCATCTTCATTCACTGTTTGATTGTAAAAACTAACATTACCTCCAGTAACAGGCGTTTCGAACTTGCGACATGCCGCGGCCATTCCTTTTATTGCTCCAACAAACTGCCAGTATACCTCAGGAATGTAAGGATTACCAAAATTGAGACAATTGGTAATGGCTGAAGGTTGTCCTCCAGAACAAACAATATTTCGCGCAGCTTCTGAAACAGCAATCATAGTACCCACTTCTGGATCAGCATTAACATACCTTCCGTTGCAGTCAACGGTGAGAACCAATGCTTTATTGCTTCCCTTGATATTTACCACACCGGCGTCACTTGGACGATTGGTTGTCATCGTGGCTGTGCCCACCATACTATCGTACTGCTCATAAATCCAACGTTTGCTGGCGATGTTGGGCAATGCAATGAGTTGTTGTGCAGCTTGAACAAAATCTTTGGGTTGCTCTATGTTTGCAATATCAAATTTCTTTGACTCTTGGAAATAGGCTGGTTCTTTGTATTCTCTTTCATACTGGGGTGCGCCGCCACCAAGTACCAATGATTCTGCGGGTATTTCACTCACCAAATCACCGTTCATGAAATAACGCACCATGGGTCCTTCAGTCACTAAACCAATCTCTGCAGCATGCAAATCCCACTTATCAAAGATGGCTTTTACCTTGTCTTCATGACCTTTCTCTATCACCACCAACATGCGCTCTTGAGATTCAGACAACAAAATTTCAAAGGGCAACATACCTTCTTGACGCGTTGGTACTTTTTCTAAATGTATGTCCATTCCCACTTTTCCACCGGCACTCATCTCAGAGGTGGAACAAGTGATTCCTGCTGCGCCCATGTCCTGCATACCTCGGATGGCATCAATTTCAGCCAACTCCATGGTTGCTTCCAATAACAACTTTTCTTGGAAAGGATCACCAACTTGAACACTTGGTAAATCTTTAGCCGATTCCTCTGTAATATCTTTCGATGCGAACGAAGCACCTTTGATTCCATCTTTTCCAGTAGCGGAGCCAACTATAAATACAGGATTACCCACACCGCTGGCTTTGGCTGAAATAATTTTTGTTGAATCAATCAAACCGGCAGACATAGCGTTTACCAATGGGTTGACTTGATAACTTTCATCAAAATACACTTCCCCTCCAACGGTAGGAATTCCAAATGCATTTCCGTAGTCACCAATACCCTTGACAATACCTTCCATCAACCATTGTGTTTTTGGATTCGAAATTTCTCCAAAACGAAGAGAGTTCAACAAGGCAACTGGACGTGCGCCCATGGTAAAAATATCTCTGTTGATTCCTCCAACTCCCGTGGCGGCTCCTTGATAAGGTTCAATGGCTGACGGATGGTTATGGGATTCTATTTTAAATGCACATCCCAATCCATCGCCTATGTCTACCAATCCAGCATTTTCTTCCCCTGCCTTGACCAACATGTGCGGACCATCCTTGGGCAATGTTTTCAACCATTTGATTGAATTTTTATAGGAGCAATGCTCGCTCCACATGACGGAGTACACACACATTTCAGTAAAGTTAGGTGTGCGGCCTAAAATTTCTTTGATTTTCTCAAATTCTTGGGGCATTAAACCCATTTCTTTGGCTTGCTCCAAAGTAGCCAATTGTGTTGCTGCTGACATAATCTAAAAGTTGCCCAAAGGTAACGTTATCGGAGCAAAATCTCGTCAATAAATAACCACGACTTTTCACCAACAAACGGGTGGTCCTGTGGCAATTTCTTAATGGATTGTGCGCTTATTTTGAAATAATGCATCCTACTTCCTTTTGTTGTATCATTTGATTTCAAAGAAAATTGAAACTGCTTCACGCCATCATCATCCTGATAATTTTGTACTGACCCTGACTGCCGCTCGATTTCCACAAAATGAATACCGTCAGAACTGCCGGATAAGACCACCTCATTAGGCCAATACACCCATGCGCTTTTTTGGGAAAGTGATCTAAAGCCTATCGAGGAATGTTCCATTGTGGTATCCGCCTCAACCACCACCTCGAAATCTGTGCCTTCAAATCCCTGCCAATTTCCGTCCCATACAAATTCTCCCATTTTGCCGTCAATTAAAGCTTCTTTACCCCCAGCCAAATATTTAAGACTGGGTTCATACCCATACTCTATTTTTTTACATCGTTGCTGCTTAAGCATTACTGGCCAAGTTAAATCTTGGTATTGCCCATTGGGCAATAAATACTGAACAGAAACTTTTCCTTGTTGATTCAACACCAAGCCATTGGATAAATTCCCCTTGTAAATGGTGTCACCTTTCAGTGGTGTAAACTTGTATGTGATTTTGTCCAAGGGGCAAACTTCACCAATGGCTTGCGCTGTTAATACTCTTTCATTGTCAAAAATTTCTCCACCCATACTGATCGTAGGTGATTCCACCCATTGAATTTGATCAAACCAAACAAAGCCTTCATGGAGTAATCGCAATTCCAACATGTTTCGATCCTCACCGACATTGGGAATGTAGGAGACATCGTAGCGATGCCATCCCGATTGAATGGCTATCGTATCTTGCCAAATAAATTTCCCCCAGGGTTTCTCGATACGAAGCGCTACAAGATTCTCAACTCCTGATTTGTTATTGGATTGCTCAGCAAAAGCCCAAAAGCTGAAAACATAAGCATGGTTAGCGACTGTTTGAAACTGATAAAAACTAATCTCCTGTGAGTTATCGTTGGAGAATTCTCCGCCCAAGTTGTTTAGTCTCAAGCTTACTTCTCCATGATGAACTGCTGTCCTCTCGAGCAACGCTGTGGCGCCATGCTCTTTGCTCATGTGTAAATAACAGGCCGTTGGAATTCCGGTGCTGGTCCATTGTTCAAAACTGAAATCCCTGATCAGGTTACCTTCCCACTCCTTGTTCATCATGGCATTTAAAGACAACTTGCTTTTTTCAAACCTAACCAACTTCACTTCAAAAGGATTCAATACCCATTCAAACATTTCTTCTGATTTCACCTTGCGATTTTCTGCAATAAAATGCCATTCACCATTTTCATATTCCTTTCCCTTAGGGCAATTGACAATCTTATGTGTATTCTCTAGATTGACCAAAATAAACACTTGGTGATTGGGATTCTCTCCTCTAAAACAAGCAGACTCCACTTTCATTTTTCCCCACCAATCTTTCTCTTTGAAAGATTTAATTTCATTCTGATACTGAATATCCTTGGATAAAAATTGCAATTCTCGCGCTGACTGATGATACGCAGACCACATGGCAGGATTCTTAGGGAAACTTTGGCCAACATGGCGAATAAAAGCTTGAGAGCCCATTGCACCGTGAATAACACCAAGGTAAACCATTGCTCTCAGCTCGTCAGGAGTTGGCTCTCTTTGCCAAAACTCCTGTCCACCAAATGCCTGTGGTACAATCCAAATATGCTTCTTGAATTGATAATACTCCTTAAGCTTTTTGAGATACTCCCCTGCATTAACCACTGAATTTCCGGGGATGGGGTAAGGATCTGTCATCACAATGTCCAACAAATCTTGATAAGGAAGACTAGGTTTGGGGTCTACAAACACCATTGAAATGGGATGGTGCGGATCTAGCTTGCGAATCAGTGAAACTGCCTCACTCAATTCACTGGGTTTGATAAATTGGCCATCGGGTTCATCACTAACATACCAACTCAAAAGCGCTGGATGATCTTTGAATATCCTTATTTCCTGTTGTAATTTACGCAACTTTTCCTTTTTAACTTCAGGAGAATCACTTTCTTTTAATGGACATATTTGTTGAAGATTGTAATTCACCCGAATCCCCAATTTTGCGCATAAATCCATGTAGGCTTTTCGACGTTGAATGGTTGAATCCTCTATGGCTTGGTAGGGAGAATAAAGGTTGAACCCATTCATGGCTTCTGTCCGGAGAATCCATTCAAAATCATCTCTTTCTCTTGCATAAAATCCAAAAGGAAAAAATTTTGTCCTTTGCTCATTTCCCACAAAGTGATGCTGCGTGGCCATTGAAGTTTCAAGCAAACCTGAAGGGAAATGAATCCTAACGGCATTGTCTTTTCGTGATAATATTTTGATTTGAATGGTGTCATAGGAAAGATTCTGATTGCTCAATATCCTAATGGGAATTTCGATTTCTCCATCTCCGATGATATTAAACTCCTCCCTTTCCATTGGAAGCAATAAAAATGACTTTTGCATTCTTGAGCTAATGCTGTCTCGAAAAATAACTCTTCCATTGCGCAATAGGATGGATACATCATAAAGATCAAGATTGTCGGTTCTTACCCAGCATGTGGGCTTTTCATCGCTAAAAAAATAATTGTATTCAGTATATACCACAATATTCTTCTGGGCGCAGAGGGAACAAGCAAAAATGAGAAGGGAGATGAACAGCACATTTTTTTTCATGCTTCAAAAATAAACCTTGTTGAGCAGGAATTCGTAATCCGTGAATATGAAGATATTTTGTATCTTGCCACAGATAGCAGAATCCATGAAAAAAAAGATCTATTCGCTTTGTACTTTGTTTATAGCACTAACCATTTCTTTGATAAGTGATGCTCAATTAACCGTTATCCCCGGAGGCAGTGCTTTTCAAATGGGCGATGCTTTAACAGGAAATGGAGTAACCATTCAGGGTAATCCGACCATCAATTGCAATCCCAATGCATACGGAGCTTTTGCCAATGGTGAAAGTACATCCTTAGGCATCACCAACGGTATTGTTTTAACCACAGGCAATGCGCAAGGAATGGCCGGTGCTAACAATTCAAACTCATACGGAGTGGACAATGGTGTACAATACAACGACCCTCATTTGACTTCAATTGTACCCCAAGCCAATCACGATGTTTGCGCTCTTGAATTGGACATCATCCCCCAATGTGACACCTTGACCATACGGTTTGTATTTGGATCCGATGAGTACATGGAATTTGTCAATGAAGGATACAACGATGCTTTTGCATTTTTTATTTTTGGACCCAATCCGGCGGGAGGCATGTACAATGCATACAATGTTGCTCGCTTGCCCAATAACACGGTTGTCAGTATTGACAATGTCAATGCAAACAACAACAGCTCCTACTACGTCGATAATACAAATGGTTCACAAATTCAATATGATGGAAGAACGGTGGTACTTTCACCCAAAATAAAAGTCATTCCTTGTCAAACCTACCATTTCAAATTAATCATTGGAGATAGCGGTGACGGCAGCATCGACTCTGGCGTTTTAATCGACTTCATTTCTTGCACCAATGCACTGAATGCTACTGCCAACATTACCGCCTCTGAATGCGGTATGGACAATGGTTCAGTTTCTATCACAACCGATGGTGGTGATGGACCTTTTGATTATGACTGGTCATTCAATCAGGCACTCAGCGGACCAACAGCCAATAACCTAGCACCCGGAAGTTACTCAGTGGAGATTCAAGACATGGGTATAAATTGTGCAACACCCATCTCCATAGACTTTAACGTTCCTGAAGATGGCCCAATACCTCAAATAGCGCTTTTTAGCGATGACAATTCACCGTGCTTAGGAGACACTGTAGCTGTTTGGGGGGTGTGCGATACTTCATTCGTTTGGATTAACACCAACTACATTGGGCTTTCTGGTGATACTGCATTTTTTGTCATCGGAGACAACAATCAATTTGAAATTTCCGCAACCAACCTTTGTGGCTCAAACAATGCTTTGCTCAATCTCACTTCCATCACAAGTCCCCCTGCGGATATCTTGAATGATGAATTTTATTGCCACAATGAACCACTGACACTGAGCGGCGCATCAGCGTCTGGCCCAGGAAGTTTCACCTGGATTACACCCAATGGAGGGACGTTGAATGGATTAACGCAAGATTTGGGCAATGCCCAGTTTAGCATGAATGGCATGTACCACTTGCTAGGAAGCTATGATGGCTGTCCAATAAGCGAAGATTCTGTCTTGATCACCATCATTGCTAATCCCACCAACAACATCAACAATGCGGCCATCTGTCCTGGCCAATCTTTGGATGTTCTTGTTTCTCCAAATACCACATACACTTGGAATAACAATGTGGGTGCTGTCATTTCTCCAAATGGTAATTTTGGACAAATCTCCCCAACCATCAACACAACCTACATCATTAGCAATGCATACGGATGCAGCACGACTATCAATGTTGTAATGAACGCCATCCCTGAGGTGATGGCCAATATTTCAACTTTACAGGGATGCGCACCATTATCCGTTCAATTCAACGATATCAATCCTGAAATTCTCAGTTTCAACTGGCAGTTTGGCGATGGCCAATCATCCATCAACGAATCTCCCTTGCATGTATTTGAGGGAGGTTCAATGGACACCAGCTATCAAGTAACATTGACAGTGCAGAACGCACAAGGTTGCACAAATACGGCATTCTTCACCATTCAAACCATGATGCCTGCTGTTGCTGCTTTTTCACTTGACCCTATCTCCCAAATTTTCCCCAATGCCTCAGTTATTGTAAACAATGAAAGTTCAGGAAGCGGAATTTTAACTTCTGCATGGATATGGCAAAACAATTCGTCATCAGAATGGCAACCAGGGTCACTCACTTTTGATACATGGGGGAATTTTGACATTTCATTGATCACCCAAAACCAATGGTGCGCTGACACTGCTGTTCAAACTATTGAAATCATCCCCCCTGCTCCTATTGCCTCTTTTGACCTCAGCTATTCAGGTTGCCCTGGAAGTAGTTTCAACTTCAATCACAATAGCATTTACGCCCAATCTACGGAGTGGATTTTTGGGGATGGGGATACCACAATAGCAGAATCTACAACCCACACTTACAACAACTCTGGGATTTTCGATGTTACATTGCTCGCTCATGGATACGACGGAACCACTGATACAGCTCGTATTGAAGGCGCGATAGAAATATACCCATCACCCGAAGCCTTCTTTAATATTTTGGAAACCACGATTGCTGCTGTAGTGGATTCTGCCGTTGTCATCAATCTTTCCAATGGAGCCAATGCTTACACATGGAATTTCGGAAATGGAGAAACCAGTAATGATTCTGAGCCCAATGCCTACTATCAGCTTGTTGGGCAATATCCAGTGACGCTTGTCGCTAGTAATTCATACGGATGCACAGACAGCTACACACACCCTATCGGAATAACAGTAACCACTGATGGTTTTATCGACATGCCTAATGCTTTCTCTCCTACTCTGCTCAATCCCGCAGATGGCGCATATGTAAGGTATGATTTTTCAAATAATATTTTTCATCCACATTTCCGATCTATCAGTGAATTTGAAATGACCATTTTCAACAAATGGGGCGAGTTGTTATTTATAACAAATGATATTTGGAAAGGTTGGAATGGATTCTATCAAGGCATATTGTGTCCAGAAGATGTTTACGTTTACACCTGTAAAGGCAAGTTCTTTGGTGGTGTTGATTTTGAAACAAAGGGAACGGTGACGTTGCTCATCAAATGATATTCATGCTTTCTTGGGCTTCAAAGAAAGCATCTATCGGCAAATTGGTTTTCATGCGTGCTCGAACAGCCAATTGATCACACCTTTCATTTTCAGCATGACCAGCATGGCCTTTAATCCATTGCCATGTCACTTTGTGTTTATCCACTAGGACAATCAACTGCTTCCACAAATCAGGATTTTTCACATTTTTCCATTGTCTTTTTTGCCAACCGGAAATCCAATTCTTTTCAAAGGCATCTACCACATATTTGGAATCTGATACTATACAGACATCACAGGGAATGACAGTTAATGCTTTTAAGCCTTCAATAACTGCCATCAATTCCATTCGATTGTTGGTGGTTCTTCTGAATCCTCCGCTGATTTCCTTTTCATACTTTCCACTTTGAAGCAGTGTTCCAAATCCTCCTGGTCCAGGATTACCAGAGGCTGCACCGTCTGCAAATAATTTTACTGTTGGCATATTATTGAATCAGTACTCCTAAATTCTTAGAAAACAATTTTATGGCAATGGCCAATAGAATAATACCAAACGCTTTCTCAATGACAGCTATACCTCCAGGCCCTAAAGCTTTTTGGAGTCGCCCTGACAATCTTAACACCATGTAAATGATGGGGACATTCAGTAAAATAGCAATGATGATATTCACCATTTGATACTCCGCCCGCAATGAAATCAAAGTAGATATTGTACCTGCACCCGCTATTGTAGGAAAAGCCAATGGTACAATGCTTGCCACATGGGTAAGTCCTTCCTTCTGATTAAAGAGTTGAATCCCCAAAATCATTTCCAGCGCAATAAAAAACAAGATAAAAGCACCTGCCACAGCAAAGCTGTAAACATCAACTCCAAAGAGACCAAGGACTGTTTCTCCTCCAATTAAAAATACAATCATCAGCACCATTGACACCAAGGTGGTGGTTATAGGTTGAATATTTCCTGTTTTGTTCTTTATATCAATGATGATAGGAATACTACCTATGATATCAATAACAGCAAACAATACCATGAAACACGAACCAATTTCTGCCAAACTAATCATGATGCAAACTTACATTTTAAAAACTCGGAGTTATCACTGTTCGGTGTGCATTTTGGATTTTTTTTATTAACCATTGATTAAATTGCCTGGGTCTTTCAATATTCCAAACATGTCCCACCTTAGACAGCTCTGTATAACTTGCATTCTTAAAATATGCAGCTTGTTTTCTTCCCACTTGTAACGGTATCAAACGATCCGCATCTCCCCATAATATATTAACCTTGCACTTCCATTGAAATACATGATTGGCCCAATACAATTCGCTTTCCTGAAGTGATTGAACCAATTTCCGATGTTCTTCTCTGCGGGGCATCAAATCATGCTCAATAATATTTTGAGCTACAAATTTGGGTATCCAAATTTTTCGGTGCAAAGACAACTTGGTTCTCGTCTTAAAAACTTCAGCTGTAATTGGGGAAAGCAAATCAAAAAAGTCTTGTACTCCAACAGCGTGTGCAATAGAGTCGGCCATTGACGAACCAAAAAAACGGATAGGCGCATCTACCATAGTTAGCTGAGTCACCATTTGAGGATAATGATCAGCAAAAATACCGGCTACAATTCCACCATACGAATTCCCCAGAACATGCACTCTTTGATACGAATCATCACTGTACTGTTGAGAAAGCAACATTAAACAATCCGCAACCCAATGCACTTGATCTTCTATAGCATATTCCTGAGGTAAATTGTGGGTCTCACCATGAAACTTCAGGTCCAAAGCAATAACATCATAATACTTACTCAGTTTGGCTGCATTCCTGGCGTACTGAACTTCAGCGTTGCCTGTTATTCCATGCAGCAACAGCAATTTTGGTTTTCCTTGGTGAGACAACCATGCATGCCCGTCTTCTCCATTGTTGAATTTTAACACAACCTCATCCAAATGATGACGATGCATCTTTCTTGCTCTTGAACTTTGAACCAGATCTCTCTGAGCAAACATTAAGTCTGAGTTGAGACATACCAACAACAATACCCAAACAACGATTTTCATTTCCCCTCCAATTTATAAATCAATTCTGCCATCCGCCATTTCTCTCCAGGTGCGGATCCTGGAATAGCTTTCTGAAACTTCCACATCAAATTCTCCCATTCAACAGTTGTAGCATGCGCTAAATCATTATGCGACTTCTTTGTCCAATCCATTTCAAGATCAGAATGAGCGATCAACACCAATCGGTTGCTGAATCGATAAATGCGACAAGACGAAATACCCGAACTTAAAATTTGCAACTCCACTTCAGGCCAAACATTTTTGTGCCAGGCATCATACTGATTGATTAACTCGTTATCCTCCACCAAATCCAGAAAAAAAACATATTCATTCATGCAACAACTTTTTGTAATAAAAAGCAAATAATCCTACAAAACAAAAACACACCATAGGAAGAATATAGGCCCAACTCAAGATTCCCGACCTTTCTGCTAATTCAGCCATCGTATAAGGGATCAGAGCTCCTCCAGAGATGGTCATGACAATAAACGCTCCTCCACGTTCTTTATTTTCTTGCAAGGATCCAATTCCCAGAGCAAAGATGGTAGGAAACATGATAGACATGAAAAACGGTAGCGCCAACAAAAAAAATTGAGAAAAAGGTTGAGCAACGATTACTCCCAAAGTGCAAACCACTGCACCCATCGAAAAGAAAAACAAAATTTTCTCCGCTGCCCATTTTCGCATCATCCAAGATCCTACAAATCTTCCGGTTGTAAAGAAAGCCAATGATAGCGAAAGATAATATGCTGATTCTTGTATGCTGTGTGAAAAGTATTGACTCATGTATCTAATGAAAAAGCTTGAAACACCAATCTGCGCTCCCACGTACAGAAACTGAGCAAAAACCGACAGCACAAAAGCCTTACTCTTGAAAATACCATTTGAACTAACAGCTTTAACATGACTATCCTTTTGAAATGAGGGAAACTTTAATCGGTAAATAAAAAACATCAAACACAGAATAATCAAAGCCAAAACAATAAAAGGTGTCGTTTCCAATTGACGGTTATGATCTTGATCATCCAGAAGAAGATATCCGCCCAAACCTGCGGCTACCATTGCTCCTAAACCATTAAAACTTTGAGCCAAATTGAGTCTATATACTTGTTGCTCCGGTTCTGATATTCGAGTTATCAATGGATTGGCAGCTGCTTCAAGCATAGTGATTCCCAAACCTATCAACAATAATGCACCTAGAAAAAACATATACGAGTGTAGAAATGATGCCGGTACAAACCCCAAAATTCCCGCTGCAAATAATCCCAATCCCAACAGGATGGTCTTTTGATACCCCATTTTATCAATCAAGAAAGCAGAGGGCAAAGCCATGATAAAATAGGCGATGTAAAACGCACTATCCACAAGCATGGCCTTCGTATCTGTCAGCACAAATGACTGACGCAACTTAGCTATTAAAATTGGATTTAAGTTGTGCGCCAAAGCCCACATAAAAAACAGTGACACCAAGGCAAAAAAAAGCTTCTGACTTGGTTTCATCGTCTTCTTATTTTTATTGGAATAAAAGATTCCATTTTGTTTTCAGATACAACCACCCAATATCCGCCTCCGCCTGCGCCCGAAATCTTATAACCCAAAATATTGGATTCAAAAGGCAATAAAACTGCTTCGGCCTTACTATTGGTCATCAAGGGGAATAGTTGACACTGTGCTCTGAAAGATGCCGTCATTGCCTTACCCACACCATTCAAGTCCTTGCGTAAAATACAAGACCAAACTTCAGCGGCCGCAATTGCCAAATTCATTACGCCCTCTGAATCAAGATGCATTTGATCCAAAACTTCAAACCCATCTTCACGTGGACCAATGGGTATCAAAAACAAATGAAGCTCCAACCATGATAAAATTTCTTCATCCACAACTGATGAAATCAAAAGAGGCCAATATTCACGGGCATAATCCAATTTATTTAAACCAGGAAACACAATACCTATTGCATCTTGAGACCCCGAAACATTCTTTTTACCCGGGGGATTATCGGCGGCAAAAAGCAGCTTTGCCAATTGTTCCGAATCTTGAGTTGGCAAATGTTTTCCCCACATAGATTTCGCCGTGTTTCGAGTGCTAGAAGCCATACCGCTCCTCAAATTAAAGTTGACTGTGGGCAAGATGGAAATGGTAATGACAGGACCTGCGCAATACTCACTTACAAAAGGTTGATCCAACCAACCACCAGCCAAATCAATCCGAAATGGCATTTCTGTTTCTGCTATGAATTGTGTAGTGCTTCTTGACGGCAATCCGTCTTTTGGTGTTCTTCTTAAAATCTTATACTCTACTCCTTTTGATTCGATAAAGGCCCTCTTCTCCTCGCTATGCCCATCTTCATTGACCACAAATATGTCGGGCTTAATTTCATCCAATTCTTCAATAAAATCCAAATAGCCAAACCCCTTACTGATTTTGACTTCTTTGACAACACGGATAGCCCTGAGCAAATATGTTCTCTCTTCTTGGTTGAAATAAGTTGACCTATTCTTCAATTGCATCACGTTATCATCATTGCCAATGCAAACGTAGAGTTCACCGAATTGAGCCGCACTTTCAAGAAATGCAATATGTCCTGGATGCAAGGCATCAAAACAACCGGACACCATAACTTTGGAGGCTTTCATCGTCCCAAGATAATGATTAATTCATTGGCAATCGCATGGCCAAATCCGCAATATCGAGACCATCAAAATTGCCACTGGTCATCCACAACAAATGGGTCTTTTCCCAATCACTCTCCATCAAAATCATTTCCACTAAGCTTGCATCTGTAAG
>CANNHA010000019.1 GCA_947504275.1 Flavobacteriales bacterium | reverse complement strand
TGTGGATTTACCTGCACCGTTCAAACCGATGATGCCAATTTTAGCTCCGTAATAGAAGCTCAAATAAATGTCTTTGATGATGTGTTTTCCTTGTGGGGTGTATTTGTTTACACCTACCATGGAAAAGATAATTTTTTTATCCATTGGTCTTGTTTCTTTAATGCATGGCAAATATACGTTTTGTAAGCCCTATCTTTGCCACATGAGTTATACAGTTGCGATCATCGGCCGACCCAATGTAGGGAAGTCAACCTTGTTCAATCGTTTGACAGAAACCTCTGAAGCGATTGTTGACCCGACATCTGGTGTGACACGTGACAGAAAATATGGCACAGCGAGTTGGAGAAACAAAGAGTTTATCATTATCGATACCGGAGGAATGGTTTCCGACGCGGAAGATGAATTTGAGAAAGATATCAATGAACAAGTAAAATTTGCTGTAGCTGAGGCCGATAGTGTTTTGTTTATGGTGGATGTGAGAGATGGCTTGTCTGAATGGGATGAAGCGGTGGGCCGCATGTTGCGCCGAATTGACAAACCTGTTTTTGTGGTTTGTAACAAAGTGGACACGTCCGATAAAGAAGTGTTGACCCATGAGTTTTGGTCATTAGGCATGACAGATAAACTATATCCTTTGAGTGCCAATAACGGTTACGGCACAGGAGATTTATTGGATGATTTGGCTGAATTGATTCCAGTGGAACCAGAACAAGAACCATCTGATTTACCCAGAATTGCCATTGTAGGTAAGCCCAATGTTGGAAAGTCTACGCTGATCAATACCTTGATGGGACAAAACAGATCCATCGTTTCTGATGTTGCAGGTACTACCCGCGATTCAGTGGATACCTATTTTAATGCTTTTGACAAAGAGATGATTTTGGTAGATACTGCCGGTCTTAGAAGAAGAAAACAAATAGACAATGACATTGAGTATTATTCATCAGTAAGAACATTGAAGGCCATCCGAAGTGCTGATGTTTGTATTTTACTCATAGATGCTCAGGAAGGTGTAACAGCCCAGGATTTGGCTATTTTTCATGAAATAGATGAGGCTAATAAAGGTGTTGTTATTTGTGTCAACAAATGGGACTTGGTAGAAAAGGATCACAAGAGTGTTCAGGTGATGACCGAGGAAATCAAGAAGAAGATTTCGCCATTTACCGATGTTCCTATTTTCTTTACATCCAACGTTACCAAGCAGCGATTGCTCAAAGCTTTGGAAATGGCTTTGGAGGTATTTGAAAACAGATTCCAAAGGGTGTCAACTTCCAAATTGAATGACATCATGCTTCCTTTGATTCAAGCATATCCGCCTCCGATATACAAAGGGAAGGAAGTGAAAATCAAGTTTGTAACGCAATTGCCTACCAAGTCGCCTGCCATTGCTTTCTTTTGCAATTCCCCTCAGAATATCAAGTTGCCTTATCAGCGATTCCTGGAGAATAAGATTCGAGAGCATTTCAACTTTACGGGTGTTCCTATACGATTGTATTTCCGTCAGAAGTAAAATACCTTTTTTGTGGTATTGATGAGATGAGATTTAAAGAGCATTTTTGTTGAATGGAGGAGTCTATTCTGTCGAGTGTTCATTTGGGGAAGCGAGGTGTGATTACCAAGGTCAAATCGGGTTTTTTGGCGGCCAAAATGGCTGACTTGGGTCTTTTTGAGGGCAATGAGATAGAAGTGATTTTCAAAGCTCCTTTTGGTGATCCTTTGGCTGTTGCAGTGGGTGGTACCGTTGTATCTTTGCGCTTGGAAGAAGCAGAGTGGATTACCATTGCATCATGATTGAAAAAAGAATTGAACGCATAGCCATAGTTGGTAACCCCAATACGGGGAAGTCCACGATTTTTAATTGGCTTACGGGACTCAATCAGCAAGTAGGTAATTTTCCAGGAGTAACTGTAGACCGCAAGACTGGAAATTATCAGTTTGAAAAACAAGCCTACGAGGTCATCGATTTACCAGGTACGTATTCTATTTTTCCCCGTTCTGAAGAAGAGCGCATTGTGCGCGATTTGTTGTTCAATAATCAGGATAGTGATTTTCCAGATCTGGTGATTTATGTAGCGGATAGAACCCAATGGGAAAGGAATTTGCTATTGTTTACCCAATTGTATGATCTGGGAATTCCCATGCTATTGGTCAAAACCATGTCGGATAAGGATGCGTTGTGGAGTTCTTCTCAGCATCCCATTTGGAAGGAGAGACACATACCAGTGGTGGATGTCAATGGTCGAACCGGAAAGGGAATTGAACAATTGAAGTCTGCTATTGCGCAATTTCACAATGCGGTGGATTTGAGAAAACCCATTGTAGATGGTGATCTTAAGAGTTTGCAAGGAGACCTTGAGGGTCAAGTTGCCAATACCCAAAAGCGATATGCTTGGATCAAGGAGAATTTTCCATTGAAAGGAGCGCAAGCTAAAGAGCAGCTGTTTCATAAGTCAAAATGGGATTCGCTTTTGATTCATCCCATTTGGGGGTATTTGATATTTGCATTGGTCTTGTTTGTAATCTTTCAGTTCATTTTCCGTTTTGCGTCAGCGCCTATGGATATCATAGATGGTTGGTTTGTGCAACTGAGTGGGATTGTGAAGGAGAATTTACCTTCAGGGATTTTTATAGATTTGATTTCGGAGGGATTAATCCCAGGTATTGGAGGGGTAGTGACTTTTGTACCCCAGATTGCTTTTTTGTTTTTCTTTTTGTCCATCCTTGAAGAGACTGGTTACATGTCTCGTGTGGTTTTTATTATGGATAAATTGGTTAGACCATTTGGATTAAATGGCAAGTCTGTGGTGCCTTTGATGTCAAGTGTGGCCTGTGCCATTCCGGGAATTATGTCGGCACGCACCATTTCCAATGGGCGAGATCGTTTGATTACGATATTGGTAGCACCTTTGATGAGCTGCAGTGCGCGCATACCTGTATATACTTTGTTGATTTCATTGGTCATTCCTGAAGGAAATATTTGGGGATGGATTGATTTGAAGGGATTGGTATTGTTTGCATTGTATGCTTTGGGGTTGGTTTCTGCACTGCTCATGAGTGCGGTGTTTAAATGGATTCTCAAAGCCAAGCATGAAGGATTTATGGTGATGGAAATGCCATCGTTAAAACCTCCTTTGATGCGTCAGGTGGGCATTACCGTTGTGGAAAAGGTCAAGGTGTTTGTGGTAGATGCCGGAAAAGTTATCATAGCGCTGAGTATTGTGTTATGGGCCATGGCGTCCTTTGGACCATCAGAGCGTTTGGAAATGGCAAAGCAGAACATTTTGCAGAAGGCGCAAACGGAATCTTTGAATGCTGAGGAAACTTCGAGTTTACTCGCTACCGCCAAACTTGAAAACTCTTATATCGGTATTTTGGGTCGCGCTATCGAACCGGTTATTGCACCGCTGGGTTACGATTGGAAAATGGGGATCGCTATCATTACATCGTTTGCGGCTCGAGAAGTTTTTGTAGGGTCAATGGCAACGATTTATAGTGTCGGTCAAGACTTTGATGACAATCGTCGGCTATTGGATCGCATGCGGAATGATTACAATGAACAATTGCAAAGACCTACCTATAATGTAGCAAGTGGATTGTCATTGATGGTTTTTTATGTCTTTGCCATGCAATGCCTAGCTACTTTTGCAGTGGTACAGAGAGAAACTTCGTCTTGGAAGTGGCCCATCATTCAAATTGTCTACATGGGTTTACTCGCATACCTCACCGCTCTCATCACTTATAATATCTTCTCCTGATGCAAGTTGTTTTAACTATACTTACTGTGTCTGGAGCCATATTTTATTTGGTCCAAAAGTTTTATGGAATGTGGAAAGAGAATAAAACAAAATGCACGGGCTGTGCCGTGCATCAATTGTATGTCGCGAAACAAAAAAAACTTTAAATGCTGTTAAGCATCCGCTGAACTTCTTTGATATCCTTCTTCAAATAACCTTTGGTGTCAAATTTCTTAGCTTCGTTAAGATGCATCATGGCTTCTCTCTTTTTTCTCTTGTTAGCGGCCAATACAGAAAGATTTAAATAGGCTGCAGCTTTGTCATGATCCATGCGCAGTCCATAATTCAAGGCAGTACGCAAATTCTTTTCACTATTGGCCATGCTTTGATTTTGCATGTCTGCGGTGGCCAATAAGAAATAGTAATAACCTTTCTGTTTATTCCAAAGTTTTTCAGGATTGATTTTCATCAACCAAGATTTGGCCTTTTCAAGATTTTGACGTTGCATGTAATAAAAAACAACAATCAAACGCGTGCTTCTGAAACAAACCAAAACCAAAACGGTACTCACCAAAATCATGAAAATCCCTGTACCCCAGGAGCCATTGATAAATAGGGTTGTAGTGTAATACAACGATAGCGCAGCGGCTAAAAACTTAATAATTCTCGTATCCATCTATTTTTAGGTTTGATGCAAAAGTAACAATAATGAACGTTGATTGTTGAATAAGTCGGTGAATAACTCTGTTGAAATGTCTTGATTGACGAGTCAGCAATGGCCCTCTTAAGACATCTATTTTTGGGAAAACCAAAAGTTAAAATAATATTAAGCCCATGCTACAGCTTTTTGGAAAAAAGAAATTGAATACGGAGCGCGTTGCTCACCATTTGGTGAACGCAATCTTAAACAGTGTTGAAGAAGGTTTTGACAGCATTGCTGAATACATCGCCTATTGTCCTGAGTTTGTCACAACGCCACCCATTAGAAAAGATGACAGCGGTAAATTCTTGATGATAGTTATCGCAGGAAACTTCAACTTGTTGCCCAAGTATTTTAATGCCGGTCAAGATCAGGAAATCATTTTTGAGGCCAGCCAGAAATTGGCGCCGGTTTTTGATTTGTCGGTCTCTGAGTTTACCAATATTTTAAATGCTTACAAGGAAATGATGTCAAGGATTAACACGCCATCAAAGAACACTTTGTATGCCATGTCCAAGGCTGTATTCTTTAAGTACAACTTAAATCCCTACCAGCAAGATTATTTCAAAATCATGCAAACGCCTAATCCATTGTTTTTGAAAAGAATGGATGAGATTATGGCTAATTTCCTTTTTGATTGGGAAGGCTTTACTGATAAGTTTAAAGTGATTTCTCATGCGGCTGCTTGAGACGAAATGAATGATAATCACAAGGACTGCATATGCGGCCCTTTATTTTTTTACACGATAGAGAACTGACAGTTGTTTTCCAATAGGCAGCATCATACCGACATTGCTATTCAGTTCATCTAGACCGAATTTGCTCAAGTCATATTCAAAAAATGAAATGTCAAATGTTAAGACGTCATCTTCCAATTGGTATTGGCTGTAGTAAATGGTTTGTTTTTCAGGATTGTCGTTACCCAGTCCATCATAGGCTGAAACACTATAACTCCCCATAATCATTGAACCCATCTTTTGAAAATGGATGTTGATTCCGTCTTGATCAGGCTCATGCAGAACCATATTGCAACCATTGGTGGAATCCAACGCCATCCAATAATCTTTGACAATAACTCCCACATCTTCGGTTAATGAATCTCTGTAATACGAAGTCAGCCAATCCCAACAGTTCTTGCATCGAGTGGAAGGCTGAATGTGCATTTCGGTTTTAACAATTAAATCAATCTTTCCGTTGTTGTAAACAGACATTTCTCCTTTCCAATCTCCTTCCCAGTCTTTCAAGCCTTGTTGTCCTAAAAAACAAACGGGATAAATACCGAAAATAAGAATGGTTAAAAGAAGTCTCATTTTTTTTGATTCAACAATCCGCACAAATGAAAGAGCAAACGTGCACCTACATTGCCATTCCAATCATCTTCGCCAGGCGCTACCTCAACCAAATCAAACCCCAGAAGATTTCTTTTTTGAGCGGCCGCATTCATGAGATAAAGCGCTTGGGCATAACTTAAACCACCGGGAACAGGCGTGCCTGTATTGGGACAAAGTGTTGCATCTAATCCATCGATATCAAAACTGATGAGTATGTTTTCAGGCAAGGTTTCAATGATTTCGTCACAGATCATCTTCCAGGTATCTCCTTCAAATTGTTGTGATTGGATTTTGAAATCGGTAAAAACCTCAACACGACCTTTGTGTTCTTTTACAACTTGATCTTCCTGTGCGCAAAAATCTCTGATTCCCACTTGAGTCAAATGAGTCAATTGTGATTCTTTAAGCGCATTGTACATGATGGAAGCGTGGCTGTATTCAAAGCCTTCATAGGCAATGCGCAGATCCATGTGGGCATCGATGTGCAAAATTCCAAATTGTCCATGTTTTTTATGCATGGCTCTGTAGTAACCAAGAGGTGTGCTGTGGTCACCGCCGAGAAGGGCAACCTTTTTGTTCTTGGACTGCCAAAAGATTGTTCGTTCTTCTACCCATTGGTTCATTTTTTTACAAGCAGCATTGACCTCTTCTAGAAGCAGTTGTCCTATAGCATCAGCTGCGACGTCTAAACCTTCCTCATGCATTTCAATGACCTTTTCAGCCTTGGGGCGAACACTTAAGCTAAGCTCTTGCAAGTGCTCTGGAATAGTGTCCATTCCAATCCCCGCTTTCCAAAGTTCTGGAAATTGAGGATGGTGTAAATCGACTTGAAAGCTGGCCTCGAAAATATGAGCTGGCCCTTCTGAAGCACCACTACCGTAACTTACCGTTGCTTCCCAAGGAACAGGGATGATGATGATTTCACAATCTTCATTTTGAAAAGGCAATCCATAAATGTTGGCATCTTTTAGACCTGCGCTGTTGGGGTCAAACTGAGCAATGATTTCTGACTTGTTCATGATTAATAAGGTAGGTAATTCAATATTTCGATTCCATAGCCGCTTAAGGCAGTTCTTTTAATGGGGTGAAGGGTTAGTAGATTCATCTTTCTAATGCCCAATGCACGTATGATTTGAGCCCCTGTTCCGTAATCTCGGTCATCCATGACTGTTGAGTTGTTGGATTGAGAGGAGGCGTGCATATACACCAATATTCCTTTTCCTTCTTTTTGAATGGCTTTGAGACCTTTACCCAGTGATGCATTCTCGCCATGCTGAATGTATTCTAATAAATCTTTTTCGGGACGTCCGCTGTGCACGCGAACGGCGATGGTATCATCATCATTCCAATCACCGAGCACAAAAGCAAAGTGCTTTTCACCTGTAATGTTTTGTTTGAAAGTACAACAAACAAAATTTCCAAATGTGGTAGGGAAAGGCGTTCTTTCAGTCTCTATGATGAGCTTCTCAGATTGCATTCTGTAGGCAATCAAATCCTCAATTGAAATGATTTTCAATTGGTGTTTTTCAGCAATCTCAAGCAACTGCGGTAAACGAGCCATTGTACCATCTTCATTCATGATCTCAACCAAAACTCCAGAGGGTTCAAATCCAGCCAATCGAGCCAAATCAATGGTTGCTTCTGTATGTCCGGGTCGTCTTAGGACACCTTCAGGTTTAGCAATCAACGGGAAAATGTGACCAGGGCGGGCCAAATCTCTTGGAGTGGTGGCATTATCTATTAATGATTGCACAGTTTTGGCTCTATCATGTGCGCTAATTCCTGTGGTGCACCCGTTGCCCAAAAGGTCAACACTAACTGTAAATGCTGTTTTATTGGGGTCGGTATTGTGGGTGACCATCAAAGGCAAATCCAGCTGCTGCGCGCGCTCTGGTGTGATGGCGGCACAAATCAATCCCCTACCTTCTTTGGACATGAAATTGATGATTTCTGGTGTGACATTTCGCGAAGCCGTAATGAAATCGCCTTCATTTTCACGGTCCTCATTGTCGACAACAATAACTACTTTTCCTTGCTTGATATCCGCTATGGCTTCTTCAATGCTATGGAGAATAGAGTCTTTAGAATTACGCATGCAACAAAGGTACAGCCTTCTTAACTTTGCATCACGAATTATAGCATGAATAACATTAATCAAATCCTGTTTCCATACGTGGTGCAGGCCGTCTCACAGACCTTTTCAGTTGAACTTACTGAGCAGAGTATTCAATTTCAGGACACCCGAAAAGAGTTTGAAGGGGACACAACTTTGGTCGTTTTTCCCATCACCAAATTTGTCAAACAGGGACCAGAACAATTGGCAAATGCAATTGGTGAGTATTTGGTGCAGCATTGTCCTGTTGTTAAGCAATACAACGTAGTGAAGGGTTTTCTCAATTTGGTTATTGAAGATACTTACTGGTTGGATGCGTTTCAAACGATGCTGAAGGAAGAACATTGGGGAAGGGAAGCCGAGAACAGCCGACCAAGAATCATGGTAGAGTACTCATCTCCTAATACCAATAAGCCATTGCATTTAGGCCATTTAAGAAACAACTTTTTGGGTTATTCAGTTGCGGAGATATTGAAAGCAGCTGGTCACAAGGTCACAAAAGTTCAAATCATCAATGATCGTGGTATACATATTTGCAAAAGTATGTATGCTTGGCAGGCATCGGGTAAAAATGATACGCCAGAATCAACAGGTTTAAAGGGTGATAAATTGGTTGGACAATATTATGTAGCCTTTGATCAACAATACAAAGCTGAAATTGCTGATTTGATTCAGGGAGGCATGTCTAAGGAGGATGCAGAAAACAATGCTCCTTCAATGCTAGCAGCGCAGGACATGTTGCGGAAATGGGAAAATGGTGATGAGGCTGTAACGTCACTTTGGAAAATGATGAACCAATGGGTTTATACAGGTTTTGAAGTTACGTACCGCAATATGGGGGTCGATTTTGATAAACTATATTTTGAAAGTGAAACCTATTTGAAAGGCAAGGAGGAAGTTGAGAAGGGTTTGTCAAAAGGTGTATTCTTTAAGAAGGATGATGGAAGTACATGGATAGACTTGACCAATGAAGGTCTTGATGAGAAAGCAGTGCTGAGAAAAGATGGAACAGCCATGTACATTACGCAAGATATCGGTACAGCTATTTTGCGTTTTGAAGATTTCCCTGATACCGCTGCACAGATTTATACTGTGGGCAATGAACAGGAATATCATTTCAAAGTTTTGTTCAAGATCTTGGCCAAGTTGGGATGGAGTCAGTCAGATGCTTGCCATCATTTGAGCTATGGAATGGTGGAGTTGCCTGAGGGCAAGATGAAGAGTAGGGAAGGCACAGTGGTGGATGCAGATGACCTCATGGAAAGCATGAAGGATGAATCTAGGTTGATGGCTGAAGAGCAAGGGAAATTGGACGGATTGACGACAGAGGAGAAAGATTTGACTTACCATAAAATTGGAATGGCCGCATTGAAGTATTTCCTAATGCGTGTTGATCCAAAGAAAAACATGATGTTCAACCCCCAAGAAAGTATTGATTTTAATGGCAACACAGGGCCGTTTATTCAGTATGGTTATGTCAGAACCCAGGCCATTTTAAGAAAGGCCAATTGGATTACAGGTGTTGATTTGGTAATTAATGGTGAGGTAGAGATGGTCGGTGAGGAAAGGAATTTGATTAAATTGTTGTTTGCTTATCCTCAGTTTTTGTCAGAGTCCGCCAAGAAATATGACCCGTCTGTGATGGCGGCATTTGCTTATGAGTTGACAAAGACATTTAATGTATTCTACCAACATTGCAATATCCTAAGAGAGGAGAATGTGGATATCAAAACTTTTAGATTGAATTTGACTTCATTGACAGGTCAGTGTATTCAAAGCAGTATGTCGCTTCTCGGAATACAGATGCCAGAAAAGATGTAAAGCAATTTGTTAAATAAAAAAGGGAAGCATAAGCTTCCCTTTTTAGTCGATTGAAAATTACGTTTATCGGGTAATGGTGATTGTACCATTGATTTCTTTCTTTTCACCAGTTGCTTTAGAGCGCACTGTGGCATTCCACATGTAAACACCATTGGGAACATAATATTCACTATCCATTTGTTGCCCCATCCATGGCATGTGTGGGTCATTGGTATGAAATACCGTTTGTCCCCAACGATTAAAGATGGTCATTTCAAAAACTGCTTCATCTAGATCATTGCTGACTATTTGGAGCGCATCGTTGATGTTGTCACCATTGGGCGTGAACCCGGTGGGGATGAAGAATAAAAACGGTTCTTGAACCTCAATGTTACCAGTTGCAACACTGATACAACCATTGACATCCACAACTTGCAGCTCTACCTCATAGTTGCCTCCTATGCCGAAAGGAAAGGTAAACGTTGGCTCATATTCTTCAGAAAAGAATTGGTCATTGGCGTTGTCAAAAGTCCAGCTGTAAGAAACGATATCACCTTCAGTCATGTTGGAAAATGAAACCAATGGGTCAAATGAACTAACTTCATCTTCACTAGCCAACCATCCTGCAGTAGGGGGAGCATAAGATTCAAAATAGTTATAAATGATTGTGTCGTAGATACAACCCAAATCATCTTCCAAGGTCAAACTGACATCATAGGTCCCAGGATTTTCCATTTGAAGATTGAGGTTGGGCATGTTCATAAAGGTTTGGCCACTGCTGATCTCCCAGTATGAATCTTGGTAAAGAGCGGGGTCAGTTGTTATACTCAAATTGAATGGATCTGGCCAACAAGCCGTTGTAGTCAAAGCATCAATCGTAACAGGTGCTTTTGGTCTAACGTCGATGTGCACACAAGGCTGAATGTTGTGGTTACATGCATCGGTTATGGTAACGCAATAATCACCAGTTGCATTGGGCGCGAAAGACATAAGATCTTCTACACCTGCAATGTTGGTTCCACTGAAAGCCCATTGGTAGAAATATGGGGCTAAACCTTCGTTGGTTGTCAATACTTCCAAATCTGTCTCAGCATCATCACAAATTTCATGATCAGCACTCACAGTAGCGGTAAGTGGTTCTGAAACGTCAATGGTTACGGTAGCTTGCGTAGAACAAGTTCCCAAACTTACTTCGTGCGTGAAAACATAGGTTGGATATGTTGCATCAGCTGGCGAAGCGGTGGTTACATCAAAGGTCAAATCAGTGGATATACCAGCAAAAGTAGTTCCATCAGGCAAAATCCACGAATCATTGACATTGGATGGGTTACCACCAAGTAAGTTAAAGATATTGATTGGGGCAGCTAAGTTGTCACAGAAGGTAGGGGGAGCAGCGCTTAATCCAGGATCTCCCAGAGGGCTGATGGTAATATCCATTTGATCAGTTGACGCGCAAGCGGCGTGTCCAGTTGGATATCCAACCAATGTATATGTTGTGGCTTGTGTTACGTTTGAAGCTGAAGGTTGAATAGCGCTCGGGTCATCTAGGAAAGAGGCGGGCGTCCATTCAAAAGTATAGTCTGGTCCTCCACCAATTTCCACACCCGTGGGGTCAAAAGCGCTTACTGTTAGTGTTATGACAGGCTGGAAGCTAATATCGGGGTCAATGGAATAGGTGATGCAACCACTGGGATCAGTGGAAACAAATTGTTGAGCCGGATTCATGGTTCCAGGCAATGCAATGCCCTGTCCCCATTGGAATACAACAGGAGATGTGGTGTTGGGACCATCATATATTTGGAATAAATCACAACAAGTTTCTACTGTTCCAGCAACAGTAATGGCCATTAAGGTTCCGTCATTGGCATCTGGACAGTAGGTTTCAGTTAAATACGTGTTGGCAAAATAAGGAATGTTATAATTGTCAACACATTCTGTGCATGAGGGAACACCAATAAATCCGCCTTGTAAGGTTAAGTTGCCGCAAGCATATTGCAAATCAGGACCAGCAGTTACTTGCAAAGCTTCAAAAGTAGTTACAGTGAACGAGGTACTGTTGGTGCATCCAAAATCATCCACTACTGTGTAAGTAAATACATCGGAACTGGGGGCGGCTGTTGGTATAATCAAAATTTCATCGGCATTGCTGTCATTGATGGTGGCGTAACTGGGCAAGGAGCCTAGGTTCCAAAAACTTTGACTGGCATCTATACCAATATCAGGTGTGAATTCAGTTACGGGAGGATAGAAATCAGGGTTCAAATTCAAAGAGAATGAATATACTTGCCCATCATCTGCCGCCCAATTGTCAACGATGGTCAAAGTCCAAATTCCATTTGCGGGGCATCCTACTAGGTTTTCAAAGGGTTGTACAGGTTGATATGTTCCTGCGGGCATGGTGCCGCCTGCCAATCCAGCAGATGCTTCAACCCAAGTTTGATTTTGACCCGGAGCAAAGCAATACTCGTAGGGGACGCCAATTACAGCAGGGTCGTTGCAAGGGAAATCTGCCATGTTTGTCGCAGGATTGGGTTCTCCTAAATTGACACCACCTCCACCTTGTTGGTGAAATATCATGCTCTGTCCATTTGGGCAGGTCAGAAGGACTACGAAATCACCAATGAAACTGTGTTCCATTTCGAAACAAACGTCCAAGATATCTGTGGTATCCTCAATGATGGTTCCTGCTAAAAACCCTGTTTGATAAATTTCAACATCTTGAGCAACGCCCAATTGCGTATCTAAAAAACAGCCATCTTCAATTTCTTGTGATCCGTTGAATCCCGACCACGTTACTTCGTAAATATCCGGCTGAGCTGTGAAGCTCACGTCTTCGCCTACGCAGATTTCAACGTCCTCTTGGAAATTGATAAATTGTGGATGAGGAGCTACTAAAACTTCCAAAGAAATAAAGTTGGTATTGGTACAAACATTATCTGTATTGTCGTCTTGCACAAACAATTGAACAAAATACTGTCCTTCTTGGGTCCAAGCGTGAGAGACAATTCCGTTATCGGTGCCAACTGCGCTGTTGCCATCCATAAAATCCCAATTGTAACCAATCAAGTTGTAACCTGTAGCAGCATCAGAATCGGTTTCTTGAAACTGAACCTCTTCGCCGATACAAACTTTGATGAAATCAGTAGCACCGTTTTCTCCATTGAGGATAATTCCTGCGGCTAATGGAGGGTCGCAAGGTGTAGAACAAGCTACAGCTCCGGAAAATGTCCCTGTTCCTTGATCATTCGAGACAAACTGGAAGGTCAGGCAACCGGTGGTATTCGTTATTGTAGCTGAAATGTTGGTTGCTTGAAGACCAGTGCCCCCGTAATTTCCCAATGTAGGTGAGCCAGTATTGGGACCATCAAACACAAACATTTGATCGGAGTTGTTGCCATTGCCAGGTTGTGTGTCAACCGTGGATAAGTTGAATATAGTAAAATTAGCTGTTATTGCATCCCCCGGCATATTGGGGCAAAAGGTTACTGTATAGTTTTCATTGTTGGAATAGGTCGGATTGCTGCTACCTCCTGATGCGACTATTCCGTGGGTAACAGTTCCATCTGTCCCGCAAGAAATATAGGTTTGACCATTACTATTTGCGTCAAAGACAAGTTGTGTTGGCCATTGGGCATTTGTTGTACCAAATTGTAACAAAAATATTGTAAAAAAAACAGCAGTGATTTTGTTCATGGATTAACATTTAAAGACAGACAAATATAACACATTAAAAGTTGCACGAACGTTAAAAAAAAAAGGGAGCCGAAGCTCCACTTTTCTTACTAGATAGATATATAGGGTTTGGTTAAGGTTTCAGCAATACTTTTCCAGAGTAATAATTTGAAGCACCATTGTTATTCTCTTTGGTGATGATAATCCATGTATATTGTTTGTTCACTTCATGGTATCTGCCATTGGCATCGATGCCAGTCCATGGACGCTTGATGGTTTTGGTCTCGAAAATCTTTTTACCATTATCGTAGACGGACATAACAAAACTTCCTTTCAAATCTTTCAATGACTCAGGCATAAATGCTTCGCCGGCCAATGTTTGAGCAGAGGCTTGAAGTTGACTGTTGTCATTGATGCTCACATATTTTATTTTGGTATCCTTGCACCCATTTTCATGGATAGCAGTTATTGAGATCGGGAATTTGCCATTGGCATTGATGACTTTGTTGGGTTTGAAATCATGGCTTTTTTTACCATCATGGAAATTCCACTCAAATCCTATAGCAGCTTCACTGTTGTTATCAATGGATACAACAGGTTTTCCGGATTCTACATTGTCAAATGTCCAATCAAAATCAGCTTTTGGAGTAGTAAGGATTGTGATCGTTTCACTCATGTTCATCGTGTTGATTTGGGCACTTTTGTGACCAGAAACGGATAGTGAAACGATGTATGTGCCAGGATTCAAATATTTGTGTTTGGGGTTGGATTCATTGCTAAAGCTACCATCTCCGAAATTCCACAAAAAGCTGACATCATCAGGTGTAGAGGGAGAGTTGAAAGATACTTCAGCACCAACACAGTGCGTTTTGGCCGTGGAAAAATTGCTTGTCTCAATTTGATTTTCCTTGTTCAAGTTTGGCTTCTCAATTTTAATGAAAGATTCAGTGGTAGGAATAGACGAGTTGTCATACTGTTTAGATGACTTGGTATGGTCGTTTGAAGAGGAATGGTTAATCGTTTCACGGAGCGTTTCCGCTGTGACGGAGGAATCAGAATTGACGTTGTTTTTTGCACCTCTGTTTTCTAGTGTTGAACTGTTATTGGGGACATCAACAGATGAAAGAGAAGTTTTAGATGGTGCAGAATAGGTGTAGTTAAAATAAATTCCAATAGCCCCTCCGCCTACAATCATGCCGGCAATAAGCCATTTATAGGAAGCGATAATTAGCGGAGACTTAGATCCAATACCTTTCGCCACGTTCATCCATAGATTAGGTGTTACGGGAATTTCGTAATCCTCAAACTTCTTTTTTAATTGCTCTTCAAATTGCTTTTCGCTCATTTTCTTTTGTGTTCTTATTAATCAAGATGCGTTGAATATTTTTTTTGGCTTTGAAATAATTGCTTTTACTCGTTCCAACGGAGATTCCCAATTTCTCAGAAACTTCTTGGTGTGAATAATCTTCAAATGCAATTAAGTTAAATACCATTCTGTAAACGGGTGTTAATGTTTCCATAGCCAATAGCACATCTTCTGGTGTGAAATCGGGCATGGCCGGATCTTCTGGAGTCAAAGCGGTTTCTTCATCGGCAATCTCCATTATGTCATCCGATACAAAAGAAATTTTCTTATTTTTTCTAATGATATCGATGCAGAGATTGACGAAAATACGTCTCATCCAACCTTCGAAAGATCCGCTGCCTGAGTACTGGGGAAGGATATTGAAAATTTTAATAAATCCTTCTTGTAGAACATCTTCAGCGTCTTCTCTTGATTTCAAATAACGTATGCAAACCACCTTCATTTTACCTGCAAACATTTTGTATATCAATTCTTGCGAACGATGTTCTCCTCGGATACTCCCGGAGACTAAATCCAAAATGATGCGTGTTTCTGGCACTTCACTAAGGTAGTGACGAAAATCTTATTGATGGTTGCCTTATGCAAATGAAATTTATCTGTTATTTTTGTGCAATGTCAAAAAAGCGAGTCGTTGTTGGATTGTCTGGAGGTGTTGATTCTAGTGTAGCAGCGCATTTGTTATTGCAGCAAGATTATGATGTGGTGGGTATTTTCATGCGCAATTGGCATGATGAGTCTGTAGTGATCAATAATGAATGTCCTTGGATTGATGACAGCAATGACGCAATGCTTGTTGCACAGCATCTGGGTATTCCTTTTCAAGTGTTGGATTTGAGTAAGGCATACAAAGAACGTATTGTGGATTACATGTTTCAGGAGTACGCCGCTGGCCGAACGCCCAATCCGGATATTCTCTGCAATCGTGAAATTAAATTTGATGTATTTCTCAAAGCTGCGGAGCAGCTAGGGGCAGATCTTGTCGCTACGGGTCACTACTGCAGAAAACAATGGAATGAACATACCCAACAATTTGAATTGTTGAATGGTCTGGACTTGAATAAAGACCAAAGTTATTTTTTATCGCAAATTTCGCAAGAACAATTGTCCAAGGCACTTTTTCCAATTGGTCATTTGGAAAAGTCAGCGGTGAGAGCCATTGCAGCCGACATTGGATTACCCACGGCTGCAAAAAAAGATTCTCAAGGCCTTTGTTTTGTCGGCAAAGTTAGATTGCCTGATTTTTTGCAACAACAATTAAAGCCCAAAGAAGGAAACGTTATTTTGTTTGAAGAAAAAGACTTTGATCATGAAGAAGATCAATCGAACGCTGCTTCTGGAAATTGGGATTTGATGATCAAAAGGGTTTCAGCTAGAGATTGGAATGCTATAAAGGGGAAATGGATAGGGAAACATCAAGGAGCTCATTACTATACTGTAGGTCAGCGCAAAGGGCTCAACATCGGAGGTTTTGCTCAGCCCTTGTTTATTTTGCATACAGATACAAAAAGCAATACCGTTTATGTAGGACAGGGGGAACATCATCGTGCTTTGTATAACCCCTGTGTATTGGTTCAGAAAAAGGATTTACACTTATTGAATGCCGATGAGTTGCATTCCGGTCAGCATGTTTGGGCTCAGGTTCGTTATCGGCAAACATTGGAGCAAGCCACCATTTGGATTTCCGATTGGGGAGTTATTTTCTGTTTTGATAAGCCTCAACGGGCTATCGCAGAAGGTCAGTTCGTAGCCTTTTATCAAAAAGTAAATGAATCAGATTTTCGATTGATTGGCAGTGGTGCCATGTCTTGGTTAGAACTTTAAATGTTAAAAACAGGTTTTTCTGATTTTGTTTAATACTTTTCATTTAGTTTCGAACTTAATAAACTAAACCTATGAAAAAGAATCTTTTACTGATTTTTATTTTGTCTTTGTTTTTTGGCTACTCACAATCATCTTTGGCCCAAACGTCTTGTCCTGATGGATTGAATCATGTTAGTGTGAATACAACGACCTCCATTTTTGGAAATGAGGTGCAATGGTTTATTTTCAATGATCAAGGTGAAATCTCCATGCAAAGCAGTACTTATCAAAATAGTGGTAATTATTTTGATGCAGCATGTCTATCTGATGGATGCTACACTGTTCATCTGCATGATACTTTTGGTGATGGGTGGAATGGTGCTTCAATATCCATTGCTGTTGATTCAGTAGTCATGTTTTCCGGCACTTTGGCTTCAGGTTCAGATTTGATGTTTAATCTGGCCATAAACACATCAGCTTGCACAACAACCTCCATTGATTATGGTTGCACAGACGCCTCTGCAGCCAACTTTAACCCTGGTGCAGACATCAATGATGGAAGTTGTTTGTATGGTGGATGCACTGATGCATACGCGATCAATTTCAATCCCAACGCTGATGTGTTAGATAGCAGTTGTGTCTATTGCAATGGAGGAGCCAATGCGCACTTGTACATTTGCACTTTTGGAAACGGAAATGAGGTAAGTTTATCCATTGTAGATTCGAACGATGTAATTGTTTTCTCTTCACCGGTATTGGGAAATGTTGCCATATACAACACCGATGTTTGTTTAGATCCCAACATGTGTTACACAGCAGTTATGACAAATAATGCAGGTAATGCAGGTTGGTACAATGGCTATTTTTGGATTAACGTTGGAGGTGTTCAAGTTATTCATGAGAGTTTGGATGCTTCTCTTTCTATCGAAACTGACATATTCAGTGTTGATGGTTCTTGTGGCAATGAAGTTACTTATGGTTGCAATGATCCCTTTGCTGTTAATTACAACGCAGATGTGGACGTCAATGATGGTTCTTGTATTTATCCGGTTTATGGTTGCACGCAAATGAATGCTTTGAATTACAATTCTGAAGCGACATATAATGATGGTTCATGTATAATGGCTGATGCCTGCGGAAACATGAACATGTTGTACTTTGATTGGAGTGGTGATGTTTTTGCCAATGAATGCTCCATTTCTTTGTATGATGAGTATGGTAATTATTTGGCATATTCAGGCGGGTATGCTGATTCTTATGCTTGCTTGAATGATGGTTGTTATTATGCTGCTTTAAGTGATAATTTTGGTGATGGATGGGAGAATACAACATTGAACATTTACATTAATGGCATTTCTGATTCAATTGCTTCTCCATACCTAGCCTCAGGAAACTCTTCTGAAATGATGCTGTCTATTAACTCAGCTGGATGTTCATTAAGTATTGAAGGTTGTATGGACCCTACTTCAATGAATTACAATCCTGCGGCAACTGTCGCTGATAGCTCTTGCGTGTACAGCCAAGATTGTCAGTATGGTTGGTCTTACATCGTCGCATCTACCGGATTTTGGGCGGATGAAATGTCTTTTGACATTATCAGTGCGAGTGGAGATGTAGTTTTCAGCTTTGATGGTGAAATGAACAACTCAACATCAATTGATTTCGTTTGCTTAACGCCAGATTGCTATACCGTCAATATGGAAGATAGCTGGGGAGATGGATGGAATGGCGGTTATGTTTCTATCTCCAATAGTTTTGGATACGGAGATTTTTATGGGGGGTTGAATTGGGGAAGCGAGCAAGAAGGTATGTACAGTATTCTTTCCAATTGCGGCGCTGCAATCATGGGTTGTATGGATTCTACAGCATTGAACTATATGGCTGATGCAACAGAAGATGATGGGTCATGCATGTACAATGACAACAACCCTCAGGGAGAGAACCCAGGTATGGTTTTGTTATCATCCTCAGTAAAAGTTTATCCCAATCCAGCATCACAGAACATCAATGTGCTTGTTCAAGGTTTAGAATGGAATGAAGGTGATTTTTTACAGTTTTATATTTATTCAGTAGACGGAAAGTTGGTTAATCAAGGCCAATGGAATGAAGAGCAGATGAGTTACGCTTTGGATGTTTCAGGTATTTCTTCTGGTATGTATTTGATTGAATTGAAGAATCAAAACGGAAGCGTGACAACTCGTTTCAGTAAGCAGTAATTCAATAATTCATCTAATCCTTTTCAAGCTGCACCTCAGGGTGCAGCTTTTTTTTTCTGAGTATTATCAGCTATCAAGTTAAAATCTGAAATCATTGCGAATGGTTTTTTATATTGCATCAAATTATTGATATGAATAGAGTATTTATCCTTTCGTTTTTGTTTAGTGGATTGGTCCATTTGAATTCATTGAATGCCCAAGTCACATTTGGAGGTGAACCACAAAGGTGGCAGATTAAAGAAGTTCCTTCTGTGATTCCATTTGTTCAAACAGCAACACCTAATTTGGATGCTGTTCAGATGGAGGATGCCATTACAGATCTTGACAAATCTGCGCCATACCGTTTTGGTATTGAATACAATGTAAATTACAATTTGCAGAATAGTGGTTTATGGATATTTGATGATGCTAACAATAAAGCAACTTGGTTCTTAGGGGTGAAATGCGATGGGGCAAAATCGATCAATTTTATCTTCAATCAATTTCACTTGGTAAAAGGTTCTGAGATGTTTATTTGGTCAGGAACAAGAGATGAGTTCATCGGTAAAATAACAGAGAAAAACAACTCAGAAGCACATGTGTTGGGTACCACATTGATTCATGATGATCTGGCCGTTATTGAGTTGTCCATACCAATATCTAGGATGCATGAGGTTCAGTTGTCATTGGGTACAATCGTTCATGGATACCGCACCGTATTGAGCAGTCATCTGTCTGATGATTTGGAGCAAAGAGGTCCCTATGGCACAAGCGGTAATTGCAATAACAATGTGAATTGTCCAGTGGGTGCGGATTGGCAGATAGAGAAGAAGTCTGTGGCCTTGATCTTGGATGGAGGTTTTTCCGCCTGTACAGGAGCATTGGTAAACAATACATCTAATGATGGAACACCTTATTTCTTGACGGCCAATCACTGTTACGCTGCCAATGTTGGAAGTTGGGTTTTTGTTTTTAATCATGAGACAGCAGGATGCACCGGGAACACAGGCCCTACCAATCAAACCATTTCTGGAAGCGTATTAAGAGCTAAGAATGCAGGAAGTGATTTCTGCTTATTGGAATTGAATTCAGTTCCTCCAGCCAGTTATAATGTACAGTATTCAGGATGGGATGCATCAGATGCCAATACAGTAAGTTCAGTTGTTGGAATTCATCATCCAAGTGGGGATTTGAAAAAGATTTCATTTGAAAATGACCCAGTCACTCAAGGAAACTGGGGTGGTGCTCAGACTTGGGATGTTGATCAGTGGGATGATGGGATTACAGAACCTGGATCATCAGGCTCACCTTTGTTTGACCAAAACCACAGAATAATAGGTCAGCTCTTCGGTGGGGGCTCAGCATGTAATGGAAATGTAGAAAATGGTCAGGGAGATTCTTATGGTAGATTTGGTGTGTCTTGGGATGCTGGAGCTTCAGCGGCTGCAAGATTAAGGGAGTGGTTGGATCCTGGTAATACCGGAGTTTTAGTAATGGATGGTTTTCCTGAAGGAGCAGTTGTGGCCAATTTGGATGCAGGTGTTAGTGGAGTGGTCAACGTGCCTGTTGTAACATGTGACAACTTTGTATCTCCCAGTGTGACGTTAACCAATAATGGTATTCAGAGCCTTACTACATGTTGGATTCAATATCAAAGTAATGGAGGCGATGCTTCAACGTACAATTGGAATGGTAGCTTGGCACAGGGCGGATCTGCCGTCATCAATCTGCCTGCGTTAACATTGACCTCAGGTAACAACACCATCACCATTACAGTGCTTAACCCCAATAATGGTACTGACGAGAATTTGAGCAATAATGTTACTTCGGTATCGGTAATGTATGTGGACAATGCATCAGCCGCAGCGTTGCCCTATAGTAATAATATGGCGATGGCTGGTTTTCCATACACCAATTGGCAATTGTACAATTCTGACAATGCTACAACTTGGGAAAGAGTTTCTATTGGGGGAAATGGAATGTTGAAATATGATTGCTTTAATTACGATGCAGAAGGGGAAGTAGATGAGTTTGTTTTGCCAGCATTTTCCGTTCCTACCAATGCGGCTTCTCTTCAATTTCAGGTAGCCCATTGCCAGTATAATGGTACCTATGATGATTCATTGGTTGTTTTGATTTCAACTGATTGTCAGAATTCATGGACAGAAGTTTATCGCAAGGGTGGTCCAGATTTGGCAACGATTGCGGCCAATACGAATGACTATTTGGCTCCAGTAGCGGGCGATTTTAGACAAGAATGTGTGAATTTAAACAACATGGCATTTGCCACGATGTATGTAAAATTCAAAGGTTACAATGGCTATGGGAATAACATTTACCTTGACAATATTGAGTTAATCAATGAAGATTGCAATGGTGCTACTACGAAAATTACAGAACTTAATGGCGATCAAGTCAATTTGTTTCCCAATCCATCCAATGGAAGCGCCACAATTACATTTGGTTCTGATTTAAAGGAGAATGCTACTGTTAGTATATACAACACATTGGGCGAAATCGTTTTCATCCAAGGAGTCAATGGTGCAACAAAGCAAATTGAAATCCAAGGAGACCTCACGGAAGGTGTTTATGTTGTTGCCATAAAATCCGGCGATGTTATTGAAAACCTGCGTTGGGTGATTAAAAAATAAACAGTTTTACAATTGTGAATAAAAAGGCCTCATCATCGAGGCCTTTTTTGTTGGAATGCAATGATTGAAGTTACTTTTGCAACTATGAGTTGGGATTGGCTAATGGTTTCTTATTTTGAGGTTCCTATGTGGATTTGGATGTTGTCAATATTGGCTTTGTTCATGTGGCTCATTCAGTTGTTCTATTGGATTGCCTATTATTTCCCCCTGGTTTCAAAGCGAAGTGAAGAAAGAGCCATCAAACAACTTGGGGTGAGCGTGATTGTTTGCGCTAGAAATGAGGAGAAAAACCTTATGATGAATGTACCCAAAATCATGGAGCAGGATTATCCCAATTTTGAATTGATCGTTGTCAATGATTCCAGTTATGATGATACAGCTGACATATTAAAAGCATTGTCCATCAATTATCCCAACATGCATGTGATTCACATTGATGAGGACAAGCAGAATATGCAAGGCAAGAAGTTTGCTTTGACATTGGGTATAAAGGCCGCAAAAAATGACATCGTTCTTTTGTCGGATGCAGATTGTTACCCAAGAAGCAATCAGTGGATCAGTGAAATGGCTTCGGCCTATAAGAATGATCGCAAGGTTGTATTGGGTTATTCACCTTTTGTGAAATACAAAGGTTGGCTCAATAAGTTGATTAGATTGGATAACACTATGGTGGCAATGACCTATTTGGGTATGGCCAAAGCCGGTAAGCCATATATGGGCGTTGGTCGTAATTTGTCTTATTATGCAGAACTGTTTTTTAAGGTAGGTGGTTTTAAATCCAATTATTCCATCTTGTCTGGTGACGACGATTTGTTGATCAATCAAATTGCCAACAAGCAAAATACAGCGGTCATTTTTTCGAAAGATGCGCAAACCATTTCTGAGCCAAAAAGGAATTTTACCGATTGGAAAATCCAGAAAAGACGTCACTTTACAACATCTCCCATGTACAAATCATCAGACAAAAGGAGATTGTTGATGCTGCCCCTCAGTTGGTTTGCTTTGAATGCTTTGTGTGTTTCAATAGTCTTATTGCAGCCCATTATCTATCCCATATTGTCTTTCATTTTATTGCGCTGGATATGGATCGTTATAGGTACTTATCGGTTTTTAAAATCTGCGCAACAACCAGTAGATATTGCTTTTTTAGCACCCATCATAGAGATTCAAATTCAGGTGTTGCACGTTTGGTTCTATTTTACAAACCTCATTAGAAAACCCCAGAAATGGAATTGATTGCGCATCTATCTTCCAAAGCTCAAGAAGATTTTCACTGGGTTCAAAAAGCCAAGGCCAATGAACAACAGGCTTTTTCTTTTTTAATGTCACGTTACAAGGATTCCTTGTACTACACGGTTTTCAAAATGGTTCAGAATCCAGAGGATGCTGAAGACCTAACCATTGAAGCATTCAGCAAGGCATTTGCTAAATTGGATGCCTATACGCCCCAGTTTGCTTTTTCGACTTGGTTGTTTAAAATAGCATCCAATCATTGCATTGATTTTTTAAGGAAAAAGCGCATCAAATCCATCAGTATTCATCAAGTTTCTAAAGGAGAGGATGGTGAATCTTATGAAATTCCCGTGAAGGATTTGGAATTAAATCCTGCGGAGAGAATGCAGAAGAATGAGCTCATTCAGCAAATCAGAGGTGTTGTTGAACAGCTTAAACCGCGCTATAAACGCATGATTGAATTGCGTTATTTTGAAGAGAAATCCTATGAGGAGATCGCAGAGGAAATGGATTTGCCTTTGGGAACAGTGAAAGCTCAATTATTCAGAGCGAGAGATTTGCTTCAAGAAATTATGAAACGATGAGTGAAAATTTGTTCCTTAAATATTGGCCTGAGTTAAGTGAAAATAAAGTTGATCAGTTGACCCAATTAAAGGCATTGTACGATGATTGGAATCAAAAGATTAATGTTGTATCTCGTAAGGACATGGACTCTTTTTTGATTCATCACGTTTTGCATAGCTTGGCCATTACCAAGTATATCCGATTTCAACCTGGTAGCCGAATTCTAGATCTAGGGACAGGGGGCGGTTTTCCGGGTATTCCACTGGCCATTTTTTTTCCGGATGTCCATTTTCATTTGGTAGACTCTATTGGAAAAAAAATAAAAGTTGTCGAAGGAGTAAAGGAATCCCTTGCGCTTTCCAATGTAACGTTCCAGCACGCCCGAGTTGAGGAAGTGAAAGGTCAGTTTGATTTTATTGTAAGTAGAGCAGTGGCTCCTCTTGCTGAGCTTTTGACTTGGACCAAAGGGAAATATTCTGGAGAGCAGCGCAATGCATTGCCTAACGGGTTAATATGTCTTAAAGGTGGTGATTTAAGAGAGGAAATAGCTCAAGTTAGAAGTCAATATATTGTCGAAGAGTACAAAATATCCAATGATTTTTCAGATCCTTTTTTTGAAACAAAAAAAGTGGTTTATGCGGTGAAGCGCTAGCTCATCAAGGTCATCCATGCAATAAGAACAATAAAGGCAGCTACATTGACAAGTAACCCAATCTTGAACATTTGAGGGGCGCTGACATGGCCAGAGGAATAGGCTATGGCATTGGGAGGTGTGCTCATGGGAAACATAAAATCACAGCTTGATGCCAAAGCGACCGGTATAGCAAGGCTCAGAATTGGGTAGTGAAGTTCGGTCGCAATCTGTGCGACAATGGGAATAAAAACGGCTACCATTGCCAAGTTACTCATAAGTGCGGTGAGTAAAATACTTATTGCAATGACTAAAACCAATAAGTTCCATTGACCATGTTGCCAGTCTGTAAAAAAATGCCCCAACCAACTCATCCATCCGGATTCTTTGAGCCCACTGGCCATCGTGAGTCCACCGCCAAACATGAGTAAAATACCCCAAGGCAATTGAGAAGTGTCTTCCCATTTTAAAAGCGGCTCGTTCTTGAATGAAACAAACAATAAAGTCGCGAAAATCAATGCAATGGCGGTGTCATTGAACCATTCCCCGAAGTACACCGACAAACCAGATTGAAAAATCCAACAGAAACAAACAGCGATAAAAATGCCAAGAGTTCTCTTTTGAATGTATGAAAGTTTGTTTTGATCAAGGTTCAATTCGTGTTCGATGGAAATTTGGGAGCGAAAGGATTTGGGCATGTGTCGGGATAATAGGAAATAGCCTATGAACAATAATGCTAATGAAAAAGGAAGTCCCCATTTCAGCCAAGTTAAGAAACTGACTTCGACACCAAAGTTGCTAGATAATATGCCTGCTGCCGCTGCATTGGGTGGTGAACCCATTAAGGTGGCCATTCCGCCGATACTGGCGGAGTAGGCAATGCCCAAAATCAAATTGCGGTGAAAATTTGGGTCCTTTGGAAATAAATGAATCACGCCAGCTGCCAAAGGCATCATCATAATGGCAGTTGCAGTATTACTGATCCACATGCTGATGATATAGGTGGTAATCATGAATCCAAAAAGAACGGAGCGATTGGAATTGCCCGATTTGTTCAATATTTTTTTTGCCAAAACACGGTGCAACCCACATTTTTCAAAAGCCAAAGACAGAAGAAAACCGCCAAGAAAAAGAAAGACAAAACGGTCACTGTAGCCCTTGTAGCAAGCTTCTATTGTCAGAATTTTTGTTGCACTAAAAATCAAAATCGGCAGCAATGCTGTTATGGCCATGGGGACTACTTCTGTTAACCACCAAGCCAACATCCAGGCCACTGTGCCAGCGCTTATCCGCATCTCAAAAGAAAATGATGTTGGCAAAACGTTGTATACCAAAGCATACAACAACGGTCCTAATACCAAATGAAACACTTTGTTTTGCATGCCTGCAATTTAAGGTAAAAGTTTACCTTAGCAAGATGAAGAAAGCACTGGTTTTAGTCTTGTTTATTCAATGGATTTGCACAGTTGGTTTTGGTCAAAGCGAAAAAATGCAATGGTTTGCTGATGCCAAGTTGGGAATATTCATCCATTGGGGTATTTATGCTGTTAATGGCACTGATGAGTCGTGGGCTTTTTACAACAAGAAGATGTCTCATTCAGATTACATGGAACAGATCAATGGTTTTTTGGCATCAAAATACGACCCATATGAATGGGTGGATTTGATAAAAGAAAGTGGCGCGAGATATACGGTGTTGACATCCAAGCACCATGATGGAGTTGCATTGTGGAGTACCCAAACCAATCATTGGTCAATCCCCAAACATTCACCCGCAGGTAAGGACGTTCTTACGCCGTTTTCTGCAGCAGTGAAAGAGGCCGGCTTAAAGTTGGGTGTTTATTACTCTATCTTGGATTGGTCGCATCCTGATTATACAGGCTTTACAAAGGATAGCTCAAGATATGCTATAAAAGACAACCCGGAGCGCTGGGAAAAATTTGTACAATTGAATAAAATCCAATTGCAGGAATTAATGGTTCAACAGAATCCTGATTTGTGGTGGTTTGATGGGGGATGGGAACATTCAGCGGAAGAATGGCAAGCGCCAATGTTGGGTAAGATGTTGCGAGAGCACAATCCCAATGTTATCATTAATGCGCGATTGAACGGTGAGGGCGATTATGATACTCCAGAACAAAATTTCCCTATCCAAAGACCAGATGAGAAATATTGGGAGTTGTGTTTAACGACAAACAACAATTGGGGCTATCAACAAAATGATAAGAATTGGAAAACGCCTGAGGAGATTATTGCTATTTACACTGATGTAGTTTGCAACGGCGGGAATTTGTTATTGGATATTGGCCCAATGGAAACAGGTCAAATTCCACATGAACAAGTAGAGATATTAGAAGCTTTAGGTGATTGGAATAGAAAGAATGGAGAGGCCGTTTTTGGAACAATAGCAGGACTGCCTTTGGGACATTATTACGGTGGATCAACGTATTCCAAAGATTCTACCTGTATTTATCTCTTCTTAAATGGCAATGAATCAGGACCGATTCAGGTCAAAGGGCTAATGAACAAAGTCTTAAAAGCAGCGTTTTTGAATGGAGGAGAAGAGATAGAGGCCAAAGTAGTGGGTAAGATTTCTTGGAGTCAGAAACCTGGATTGCTCTTTTTGAGTTGGGGACAAAAAAGGAAGCTGCGAAGTCAAACCATTCCTGTACTCAAGTTGACATTAGATGGCCCTGTAAGATTGTATCAAGGAAAAGGAGGATTGTAAAAAATGACAACAGAAGATTATCTGAAATTGCACATGTCAGCAGTGCCTGACGTGTTGGAGCAGCTGGAGAAAGAGACTTGGCAGAAGTTGGTTAATCCACGAATGTGCAGTGGAGCCTACCAAGGACGTTTATTGTCTGCACTATCTAAAATGATTAGACCACAAAATATTCTTGAACTTGGTACTTTCACCGGATACAGTGCGCTTTGTCTTTTAGAGGGATTGGCAACTGACGGAAAGATGATGAGTTTGGAGTTGAACGAAGAGTTGTCATGGATGCACAAGAAATATCTGAATGATCCTCGATTGGAATTGCGGTACGGTAATGCAATGGAAACGCTTTTAAGTTTGGCACTTTCAGAAGTGGATTTGGTTTTTGTCGATGCCGACAAAAAGAACTATATGAATTACTTGCGATTTTTAGAGAATGGTTTGCGACCGGGAGCATGGGTATTATTGGATAATGTATTGTGGAGTGGTAAAGTATTAGAACCCGCTGCAGAAGGGGATATGGATACCATTGTACTTCAAGAAATGAATCATTATTTGGCACAATCTTCTTCCTGGGAGACCATCATTCTGCCCATTCGTGATGGATTAACAATTGCCCGTCGAAACTAAATGTACAAAAATCTCATGTCGGGGTGATTTGCTTTATTTTTGCTTTATGTCAGTTAAACAGAGAACATTGGCCAGCGCCGTAGCGCTTCAAGGCGTAGGCTTGCATACGGGAGCCAAGGTAAATTTAAAATTGTGTCCTGCTCCAGAGAATCACGGGTATCAATTTCAACGGGTAGACCTAGATGGCCAACCCATTATTCCTGCAGATTGTGATTTGGTAACGACCACCCAACGCGGGACAACGTTGGAATACAATGGTGCAAAGATTCACACGTCGGAACATGTTTTGGCTGCAATTTACGGTTGTGAGGTGGACAATGTTTTGATTCAAGTAGATGGGCCTGAAATGCCGATTATGGATGGAAGTTCAAAGCCTTTTGTTGAAGCCATTGAAGCCGTTGGTTATGTTGATCAGAATGCAGACAGATTGTATTTTGAATTAAAAGATAACTTGACATATGAGGATGTAGAAAAAGGAATTGAGATGCTGGCAGTTCCTACCAAGGGCGGAGAGTTCAGGGTTACGGTGATGGTGGATTACAATAGCCCTATTTTGGGTACTCAGCATGCGCACATGTACAAGTTAGAAGATTTTAAATCGGAGATTTCTAAGTGCAGAACATTTGTCTTCTTGAGAGAGTTGGAAATCCTTGCAGATCACGGTTTGATCAAGGGTGGAAGTTTGGATAATGCGATCGTTATGGTAGATAAGGCCTATGCTGAGGCAGATATCAAAGCTATTTTGAAAAAACTGGGTAGAGAGGATCAAGACGTGAAAGTAGAAGGTATTGGCGTGCTCAATACCATTAAGTTGCAATATGAAAATGAACCCGCACGACACAAGTTGTTGGATATTGTTGGTGATTTGGCATTGACAGGAAGATTTATTAAAGGTCATGTATTAGCGGGTCGACCAGGCCATTTTGGAAATGTCGAGTTTGCCAAATTGATCAAACAATTAATCAAGAAAGAAAAGTCAGATGGTCCTCAGTTTGATTTGTCCAAACCAGCATTGTATGACATAAACGATATATC
>CANNHA010000018.1 GCA_947504275.1 Flavobacteriales bacterium | reverse complement strand
ATTGCACTGCGAGCTCAAGGCTGGAAGGCCTTCAATGCTTGATGGCCAATACTTCAGCAACGGTGAAGAATGACCCTGTCACCAAGATGAGGTCTTGTGGTTGCGCCTGTATTTGCGATGCTGTATAAGCTGCAGCTACACTGTCAAAGACTTCTCCACGTAGATTTTTAGATTGTGCTTTAAGACAAAGTTCATTCGCATCCATTCCGCGCGGAATATTGGCTTTGCAAAAATAATAATACGCGGCTGGAGGAAACATCGTTAGAATGTTTTCCACATCCTTGTCATTGACCATGCCTAAAACAATGTGGAGATTCTGATGCGGAATTTTAGCAATCTCCGAAAAGACAAATTTCAATCCGTCCTCATTGTGCCCCACATCCACAATGGTTTTAGGATGATCAGAAAGAGTTTGAAATCGACCACTTATTCCTGTATTTTGAATAACATCTGCAAATCCTTGACGGATGTGTTCTGTGGTCAATCCGGGAATTTGTTTTTTAAGCGATTCTAGAGCGGTGTAGGCCGTGGATTTGTTCTCTTCTTGACAGGCTCCTGTCAAAGGGCTGTCAAAAGTGGTTTGGATTTCTGCAGTCTCGAAAGAAATACCCAGTTCATGCGCTTTGTTTTTTAGGACAACGAGTGCCTCATCGCGCATAGGTCCAAAAGTAGCCGGAATGTTCGGTTTTAAGATTCCAGCTTTTTCTTGCGCAATTTTGGGAATGGTATCGCCCAAGAACTGCATGTGGTCTTTGGATACGTTGGTGATGACACAATGGATTGGAGTGATGACATTGGTGCTGTCCAGTCTGCCTCCCATGCCTACTTCAATGATTGCGTAATCAACTCCTTGCGCATAGAAGTATTCCATAGCCATGGCAAAGGTGAGTTCGAAGAAGGAGGGTTCGAAATCACGTTCGTTCCAATTTTTGTATCTGAATACAAAATCAGTGATAAAATCTTCATTAATCCATTCACCATTGATTTTGATGCGCTCCCTGAAATCTATTAAATGAGGGCTGGTGTAAAGACCTACTTTGAATCCGGCACATTGTAAACTAGACGCTATCAAAGAGGAGGTGGATCCTTTACCGTTGGTGCCTCCGACATGTATGGTTTTAACTTCTTTTTCTGGGTGATTAAGCCATTCACAAAGGGCTTGCGTGTTGATTAAAGAAGGTTTATAAGCTGCAGCACCCACGCGGTGAAACATGGGTAGTTGATCAAAAAGAAATTGTAATGCCTCAGAGTAGGTCATTTGAGTTTGAACGTAATCACAATCGAACCCACTTGCTTTTTGCTATTGGCAAGGGTGGTGAATCGGGCTTTCTTGGCGGCCTCAATGGCCAATTCTGAAAGTTGCTTGAAGCCTTCAGCTGAGACTTTGGATTGGACTGGATCAACGGTAGCGCTGGTCACTTTTCCTTCGCTGTCTACTGTAATGTTCAGGTAAATCGTTCCGGCAAAATCAGGTTTCTTTTCTAGGCTTGGTGCGGACTTCATCCCTCTGCCTTTCAAACTCCATTTTCCTTCACCACCTGATCCACCAAACATGCCTTTGCCTCCAAGCTTGCCATCAGGATTGCCCTCTATTCCGCCTCCACCAGGAGTATCACCGGCTGAGGTATTCTTTCCTTTGTCAAACAGATTGTTGATTTTGCTCTTCTGTGCGTTTTGTTGCTGCTCCTGCGCTGTTGGTTGCGGATTGGGGTCGGCGTTGGTATTGTTGCTTTCAGTAGGGGTATCGTCACCTTGCGTGGTCACAGAAGATTGTACATCGTCGATGATCTCATTAACATCTCCACTCGCTGCTTCCATGGCCGCGCTTTCTGCTCCTAGGTCAACATATTCTCCTTCTCCGGGCTCAAAATCGCCCAGAGCGGCCAAGCTCAAACTCTCATATTGAATGGGCTGGATGGGTGGTAATTTGGTACAACTTCGCATGCCCATGATGAGCAACCCAAAAAGGATGCTGTGAAAGATCAATGTGCCAACAAATGGGGTGTACTTCTGAATCATTACTCGGGCTTGGGTGTTTGCGTAGCAATAACGGGTTCACAATGCAGTACCTTCAAAGTGGAAAATAGTTCAATGGTTTCTCCAGTGGGTACATCGCGATCCACGTTGAGAATGACCGTGCGCTTTTCTTGCGGTCTTCCAAAGAAGTAACTCTGCAATCTTTCTTTGAGTTGATCTTTTTGAATAACTTCATTGTTCAATGAATACACCAAATCTTTGGTGATGGTCACGGTGGTGCTTCCCACTGATGGTTGCCCTGTTGTGGTTTTGGGAAGATTGACCGCCTCTCCGTTCACAGCCAATGTACTGGCGATGATGAAGAAGATCAACAGCATGAATATGATATCGGACAGTGCCGACATCGCAGGTTCAACATGAACCTTATTTTTCCTTCCAAAATCCATATTGATTAGTGGGTTGGTTCTTCAAGGATATCCAAAAACTCGATAGCGTGGGCTTCCATCTTATTGACGACTTTATTGATTCTTGAAATCATTAAGTTGTAGCCAATGTGCGCAATCATGAAGACAATCAAACCCACAGCAGATGAAATCATCTTTAAATACAATCCCTCTGATACTGTGCTGATTTGTAATGACCCTGCTTCAGCAATGTCTTTGAAAATGGTAATTACACCAAACACCGTTCCCAAGAATCCAAATACAGGCGCAACACCAGCGATGGTAGCCAAAACGATGACGTTCTTCTCTAGTTTTGCCGTTTCTTGCTTGCCTACATTCTCAATGGCTTTCTTAATGTCATTAACGGGTTTGCCAATTCTGCTTAGACCTTTGTGAATGATGCTTCCTTCTGGAGTGCCCATGTTTTTGGCCAAATCCTTGGCCATATCAATTTTGCCTGCATAGATGTATTCTTTGATGCGAGGTAGAAAATTGGCCTCTCCTTTCAATGCATTTTTAGTGGCAATCCATCTATCGATGATAATATAAACACTCAAAACACTCATGAACAATTGCGGTACATAGATGTACCAGCCAGTGGCCAATTGATGCAAAAGCGTTTCAGCGATTGTGGTGTTGTGTGGCGCTGCAGCATCCGGAAGATTTACTGCTGCTTGTAGAAAAATGGTTGTCAAAGTCATGTTCGTTCTTTTATGCTGAACGAAGATGAGCGCTTTTTGTTTTGTCCTTTGGAAATATTCAAAGAGTTATTCAACGCAGTTGGTTGAAACTATAGGTGCATTAACATGTAAACAAGCCCACCTCCCAAATACCCCAATAAAGCCCATAAACTAATCTTCTTGAAGTACCATCCGAAATCGATTTTTTCCAATCCCATCACGGCAACGCCTGCTGCAGAACCAATGATCAAAATACTTCCGCCCGTCCCGGCACAGTAGGCCAAAAATTCCCAGAAAACACCGTCTTGCACAAAGTGATTGGCCCATACATCAGTCCCCATTTCTGTAATGGGATACATGCCAATGGATGCCGCAACCAATGGAACGTTATCGATTATTGCGCTGAGTATGCCAATGACCAAATTGATGGTGTAAGGATTATTAAGTTGTTCTTTAAGCCAAATAGCAGAAGTGGAAAGTATTCCGACTTCCTGCAAGGCGCCTACGGCCAAAAGGATTCCCAAGAAAAAAAGAATGGAGGGAATGTCGATTTTGCGCAAGGCGTGCAAAGCACTGAACCCCGATTTCTCTTCATCCAATTTTCGTCCGTGCATGAGGTCTGTGGCAATCCACAAAATACCTAGACTGAGCATGATGCCCATGAAAGGGGGGAGGTGGGTGATTTGTTTGAAAAATGGAACGGCTAATAACCCTCCCAATCCCAAGAATAAGATCACATTTTGTTCTTTGCGGGTCACGGGGATGCTGGTGCTTTTGGGGATCGAGTCTAGATTTCCTTTAAGCTGAAATGACACAAAGGATACTGGTATGATTAGACTGATTAGACTGGGTAAGAATAAGTGTTGTATCAAAGGCAGTGTACTGATTTGTCCACCAATCCAAAGCATCGTCGTGGTGACGTCTCCAATGGGAGACCAGGCACCACCAGCATTGGCCGCAATGACAACGATACCGGCAAATAGCCATCGGGTGGGTTGATCCGGAATTAGCTTTCGCAATAAACTAATCATGACTATGGAGGTTGTCAAATTGTCTAAAGCTGCAGACAAGAAAAAAGTGAGCAGAGCAATGGTCCAAAGCAAACGACTTTTTTTCTTGGTAGTGATGCGGTCTGTAATCAATTTGAATCCGTCATGCGCATCAACGATTTCTACAATGGTCATAGCTCCCATCAAGAACAATAGGATTCCTGAAATTTCTTCGATGTGATGTGCCAGGCGTTCTGAAAAAAAGTGGGTATCTCCAAAAGTTGTTATATCAGACAACCAGTGTGGAAGGGGCTCAGAATATCCGGTCACCATTAGCACCCAGCATGTTACACCAATGAATAGTGCAGTTGCGGCTTTGTCAATTTTTACATAGTGCTCAGTGGCGATGAGGACGTAACCCATCAAGAAAACCGCAAGAATGATACTGGTCATTGTTGTGGTTTTGTTGTTTTTAAAAACATAGATACCTGCTGTCGCTTGCCGATTTCCATCACCTCAACCAATTTTTGAATCGGTAATGTTTTGTCCATTTGAAGGGATACGGCAATGGTAGAATCTTTTTGGTGAACCAATTCTAGTTTTCGTTCAAGATCTTCTGCGGAGCAAGGTTTATTTTCATAAAACAATTGCGCGTTGGCATCCATGGCAACTTGTACATTTTGCTTGGCCTCTTTGGCTTTATTTTCTTTAGACTCAGGCAACATTACTTTCAATACATTGGGATGCGCCATGGTGGACAAAATCAAAAAGAAAAGCAAAAGAAAAAACATGATGTCATTCAAAGAATGGGTGCTCACCTCCGCGCCATGTTTTCTGCGACGATTGATTTTCATTTTAGGACTGACTTTCTTTTTGTGCCAATTTCACCAACAAGGCATGCTCTTGGATATTCCTTGAAAAGCGGTCAATCTTTTGTTGGAAAATATGATAAGCAGAAAATGCCAAAATGCCGACAACAAGACCACCGGCAGAGGACACCATTTTTTGATACAAACCTTCTGAAATAACCGCAATGCTGATGTCTTGAGAAACAGAGATGTCAAAGAAAATGGTGATTACACCAAAGATGGTTCCGATAAATCCCAATAATGGCGCAACACCAGCAATCAAACTCAATGAAGAAAGTCCTTTTTCATAATGTGCAATTTCAATATTGGTAGCATCTGAAAGCAGTTGATCTACCTCTTCGAGATTATTGGCACTTCCAGCGTGAATGAAAATTCTTCCCCATGAACCTTTCACAGTTGTGCACAATTGAGATGCCCCATGGTTTTCACCAGTTCTGAGCAATTCTATATGACGTCTGCTTTTTTCAGCAGGGGCAATGTTTTGCTGATTGAAATACAGCATTCGCTCGATGAGAACATAAATGGAGTATACCAATAGAATGCCCAACGCCACCATAACCCATCCGCCTTTAAGGATGAGATCCAGCACTTCCATTGAGGGTGCTTCTGAAACTTGTAAGAATATCATGTTGTAAAGGAAAGAAAAAATCTCAACGCTCAAATGCAATTTTAGAAACGTTTTTAACGTCTCCTTGGGAATCTCCAGCCATGATAATGTATACACCTGCTGATGGACGATTGCCTTGCGCATCCTTCCCGTTCCAAATACAACGTCCACCCTCACTGCTTCCCGAAAAAATTAGCTTACCAGCGATATCAGTGATTCTTACTTGACTCTCATAAGCCAAACCTTGAATAGATATTATTCCCTGATAATCCGATGGCACAGGGTTGGGATAAGCATACACCTTCTCCATTTTATTGTCAAAATTGGTGGCGTCTCCGGTGTAAGAAATGAGCCCTCTGTCCGTGGCAAAGAAGATTTGTCCATTGTCTTGATTGATGCCGATGTCATACACATTGTTTGAGGGCAGCGGTGTATTCTCTTTGGTGTAATGCGCCAATTGAGTCAGGCCATCGGGGCTAAATCGATAAACACCATTGCTCTGTGTGGCAATCCATTTGTTGTTTCCGCCGTCGATCTCAATGTTGCTGACGGCCTCTGTTTCTAGCAGTATTTGAGTATTTCCATCTTGCGTGATTAGAATTTGTTCCGCATCAAAATTCTCTTCGGTAAAAATGGCTTCTTGGTTGTAAAAAATGGCAACGCCTTTGACAGTACCCAACCAAATATTCCCATCCAAATCTTCAGTGATGGAGTATACATCTTTGGTGGGTAAACCTCCCTGCCCTTCTTTGTCAACCAGCAACTTGTATACATCATCATCTTTGTTGTCAATTGTTCCATTGTAATTGATCGCCAGGACTCCTTTTCCGCGGACAATGGCAAACACATATCCTGCTTGAGAATGAAAGACCTGCTCAACAATGTCGGACTTGGAAACCATTGGGCCAAAATTGAAAGCGATGAATTGTTTTTCTTTGGTATAAACGACAATAGGGTTTTCTGAAAAACTATTTCCAATCCAAGCGTTACCGCTGAGGTCAAATTGCACACTTCCCACCGCTGTCCAATTGTTGGCTGTATCAACAGATGAATTGAGCGGATTGTCGCCCGTTGCAGAATTGAAAATATTGATTCGGCCATCGGTTTGTCTTTCAATTAAACCTTCCTCCCAGCTTCCAAATAATACTCGTTTGTTGTCAGTTGGATCAACAGCTGCATCCAATACATCAAAAACACCATCACCAAATGTATTGGCGCCATTGCCAAAGCTTTCATTCAGCCAATTGTTTTGAATGTAGGCTGATTGAAAACAGTAGGTGTAGGTATTTCCCCACCAAGGAAAGACGTTGCCAGTGGCAATCCAAACTTGATCATTGTATGGATTTACTTTTCGCATGATGTTGGAATAGGGTCCTGCTGGTGTATGAATTCTCTCTGTTCCGTCAACGTCTCTTGAACACAAACCTAAAATTTGGTTGCCCAACCATTTTTTTCCAGATGGATCGATAATGACATGGTTAGGTGAAAGAAATAGCCAGTCGATTTGGTTGTCTTCAAATACAATTTCTCCTTGGGTGTTTAAGATCAAGTAACGGTCTTCAAGACTAACAGTAATTACGGCACCATTGCACCACAAAGAACGAGGTGCCGCATTGGTATTAATGTTGCTCAAGGGTTCAAAACTGTTGAGCAGGACATCTCCTTTCCAGAGTGTGTAGGTGTTTTGTTCTTCAATGATGAAATAAATCCATTGCTCAAAACCATAAGCGGAAATGATCTTTCCACTTCCGCTTGAAAATGTGACATCCCAATTTTGAAAATTGGCTAAAAAAGGATTGCTGCGTTCAATTGAATTAATTTCATTGGGACCAACAGAATACATCTTTTGGTCATGATGAAGCGTGAACAAAACTTCCTCAGCGCTTCCATTATCTCCCAGAAGGGCAGTGTTTTTAATTTCGTACTCTTTCAAATCTAATACGAGAAGGCCTATACCTGTAGATAGGAAAGCGAGGTTGTCTTGTATGTAAATGTGCTTAATAGACTTGTCTCCAATAATATTGCTCAATTTAAAGTCTGGAACGTTGATCGTACCCGATGACTTTAACAAATCAATGTTTCCATTTTGGTATCCCACTACAATGGTATGCTCTGCAGTGATATATGCTGCGGCGGTTGGGGCAACATCATTCAAACCATTGGTCTTGCTTATTTTTTGAAAGCTTTGTTCCGATGAATTGAAAATGATAATCCCATTCTCTGATAATCCAATGATTTCATTGGGTGCACCCAGAACAAGTTTATTGATCCTGTTGTAACTGAATAAATCATTCCAAAGTCCTACCTGCTGCGTAAAACTATGCAGTGACAAAAGGCAAGCCAAGAAAGATGTTATTTTTAGTCTCAATTTTATACGTTCAGTTTCTTCAACGCGATATCAAACGCAGAAGCTGTGATATTATTTTTCCCGGGATTGATTTGATGAATCTCTCTTAGCGCATTGCCGATGATTTGATAGGTGTCTTCGAAAATGGCACCATCTTCAATGGTTTTTAAGTCACTGCTCATCAAGTAAGCAAAAACCCTTGCCATGCCGCAGTTGGCGATGAAGTCAGGGATGATGGATACTTGCTGATCCGCCATTTGTGCAATAGGGCCAAAGAAGATTTCTTGGTCTGCAAACGGAACGTTAGCTCCGCATGAAATGACTTCCAAACCTGATGCAATCAATTGCTCAACTTGTTCTTTGGTTACCAATCTAGAAGCAGCGCAGGGAAGAAAAACATCAGCTCCCATGGACCATATTTTTTGATTCACTTCTTCAAAGGAGATGAGTTGATCACTGACCAATTGATTGCCTTGTCTTTGGATAAAAAGTTGCGTGATGGTCTCAAAACTAAGACCGTTGGGTTCAATGATGCCGTCATTGCGATCAATAATACCGACAACCTTTGCACCGGCCTGCGCTGCGTAAAAAGCAGCCGCAGCACCCACATTTCCCCATCCTTGAACAATGACTCTTTTTTGATCGATGGTACCTCCCCAGATCTGATAATATTGCTCAACGCTTTTCCATACGCCATAGCCGGTAATCATATCGGCCACTTTATATCCCAATTGCAATGAAGGCGTGTATTGCTCATCGTTTAATACCTTGATGACGCCTCTTCTCAATTGACCGATGCGTGTGATTTTTTGCGATTCACTGGGATTGAAGTGGCCGTTGAAAACACCTTCTTGTGGATGCCAAACGCCATTTTGTTCAGTGATGGGAATTACTTCATGTATTTCATCAACGTTGAGGTCTCCACCCGTTCCGTAGTATGTTTTCAATAATGGCTTAACTGCTGCATACCATCTTTCCAGCACTCCTTGCTTTCTGGGATCCGAAGGGTCAAAATTGATTCCGCTTTTGGCACCCCCAATTGCGGGTCCACTGACACTAAATTTAATTTCCATGGTTTTGGCCAAGGATTCAACTTCTCTTTTGTCCAAACCTTTGCGCATGCGTGTTCCGCCGCCAGCAGCTCCACCGCGTAATGAGTTAATGACTACCCAGCCTTCCGCTTCAGTTTGGCTATCCTTCCAATGAAAAACAATCTCTGGTTGCTTGTTCTCGTATGCTTTTAACTTTTCAATCATCATGGTGTAAAGATAATCGTTGAAACCACTATATTTGAAAGACCAACGAGAGAATATGGAAGCAATAAAAAAAAACATCCCCCAGTTGCTCATAGGATTGAGCGTAATCATCACCGCTTATATACTGGGCAATGCCATTCAAAACCGCAATAGACATGAGGATGCCATTGCGGTTACGGGCAAGGCTGAAAAAACATTTACTTCAGACTTGATTGTTTGGAGAGGCCAATATTCTCGTTATGCACCAACTTTGAAAGATGCTTACGATATGTTGAATGCAGATACACGCTTGCTCAATGACTACCTCACTTCTAAAGGAATGAAAAAGGAGGATTTGGTTTTCTCCGCTGTTGAAATTGAAAAAGTGTACAGAACAGAAACCGACAGAGATGGAAACTCAACTTCTTATTTTAATGGATACAATCTTTCTCAGGAAGTAAAGATAGAATCCAAAGAGGTGAACAAAGTTGAGGCTTTGTCCCGCGAGGTTACGGAATTGATCAATAAAGGTCTTGAATTGAATTCCATGCGTCCTGAATATTATTACACGCAATTGGCTGCGCTGAAAATTGAGATGATCGCAGAAGCCACTAAGGATGCAACACTTCGTGCCCAAAAAATAGCAGAGGAATCAGGTTGTTCCCTAGGTGTCCTTAAAAATGGGGATATGGGGGTATTTCAAATAGTAGCTCCCAATTCTTCAGAGGATGAATACTCATGGGGCGGTTCGTTTAATACAAGTTCCAAGGAGAAGTCAGCCAGCATTACCATGTCTTTGCGTTTCAGTGTGGAGGATTGATGATTTTTGATGCATTGAGATTTTTTCGGGCCGTCACATTTAAAAAGTGTTGGAATGCTTTTTTGGTTTACAAAGGTTTTTATCAAAGAAATGCCCGTCATCCGGGTCTTCCTATCAGCTTAAGTGTTGAACCAACGACGGCTTGTAATCTGGGATGTCCAGAGTGTCCTTCAGGTTTGAAAGACTTTTCTAGACCTACTGGAAATCTCAAATTAGAGGAATTTAAAATTTGGTTAAGTGACTGGAAGGAATTTGTCTTTCATGTTAACTTTTATTTTCAAGGAGAGCCATTCATTCATCCCCAATTGATTCAGATGATTCAACTGGCGCATCAAAAGAAAATCTATACAGCGGTTTCTACCAATGCCCATTTTATGAATCAAAAAATGGTGGCGGATATCATTGAAAGTGGATTGGATCGAATCATCATCAGTTTAGATGGATTTACGCAAGAGGTCTATGAACAATACCGCATCAATGGTAGGGTAGATGAAGTGAAGAAAGCTGTTGCGCTTTTGGTTGCCGAAAAACGGAAAAGAAAAGTGCATCATCCTCACATTATTGTTCAAACATTGGTTGTCAAACCCAATGAGCATGAAGTGGATGAGATTAAAGCGTGGGCCAAATTAGCTGGTGTGAATGAAGTCAAATGGAAAACGGCACAGCTGTATTATCCATCTGATGATCATCCGTTGATGCCCGTGAGTGAAAAGTACAGACGTTACAGAAAGAATGCAGAAGGGCAATGGGTCATCAAGAGTGAATTGGACAACCATTGCTGGCGTTTGTGGTCTTCTTGCGTGATTACATGGGATGGGAGTATTGTACCTTGTTGTTTTGATAAGGACGCTGCGTACAAGATGGGTAGTCTTAGAAATCAATCTTTGATGGATATCTGGAACAATGATGATTACAAGAGGTTTCGCAGTCAATTGTTGACCAGCAGAAAGAGTATTGATATTTGCTCTAATTGTTCAGAAGGAACCAAGGTTTGGGTGTAGTTTTGTTGCATGATAATTATTGGGACAACACTGGTCAGTGAAGATATTTTTAAGGAGCAATTTGTTTGTGATCTCAGTGCATGCAAGGGAGCTTGTTGCGTGGAAGGTAGCAGTGGTGCACCATTGACTTTGGATGAGGTAGATGAATTGGAGAAATATTGGCCATTGGTTAAACCGTATCTTCCTGAAGAACATATTGCTGTTGTTGAGGAGAAAGGTTTTGTTGTCGTGGATGATGATCAAGAACTAACAACTCCCTTGTATGGTGAACATGGTGCTTGTGCTTTTGTATTTTATGACCAAAATGGAATTGCAAAATGCGGCTATGAGAAGGCTTTTTTGGATGGGAAAACCCAATGGAAAAAGCCAATCAGTTGTCACCTTTATCCAATCAGAACCAACGAACTGAAGGAATACACGGGTGTCAATTTTCACCGTTGGGGAATTTGCGAGCCCGCATGCGAGTGCGGTTCAAAATTGAAAGTGCCCGTTTTTCGATTTTTAAAGGAACCACTGATCAGAAAATTTGGACAGGATTGGTTCGATGAAGCGGAGTTGGTTTTCGATGCTCTGCAGCGGGAAGAAGATTAACCAATCAGTGTTCAAACCTCTTTCTTTTTCAGGTAACAGTATGGAATAGTTGATGGAAATTTGTTTCTATGCGGATGCTGTGGATGCTTGGTTTTCTATTGTTGTCAGGACAAGTCCTTGCCCAGTGGTCTTGTACTTCCATTCCCATTCCCAATCAGGGTGTTTCCGTATTGATCAATGCAGGTAATCCAGCGGTTGTGACTTCATTTGTTGATGATTCCAAAAAGGACACTTGGAAAACGGATGTGTTGTGGAAGTCAATTGACTTTAAAGACAATCAGTTTTCGAGCAATCCAAAAGCATGGCTAGGTATAGGTCCTGGATTTGATTCAGATAGTATGTTGTTCTTCACGCAACTTCAATCTGAAAGTGGAAAGCAGATGAGCAAAATTTGCTTTAAACGCAATGGAAAGGTTGATGTTTTGATGCATGACGTTTTGTGCAATGACGCTGATCCATTTTTTGATGAGAAGGAGCTGTGGTTGTATTTTTCTTCGGATAGAACAGGGGGAAGCGGAGGTTGGGATTTGTATAGAACCAAATGGCTGAATGGGCAATGGTCAGAACCTCAAAATTTAGGTATTGGCATCAATTCCAATTTGGATGAACGTTATCCTATTTTGAATTGGGATGGGCTCTGTTTTTCATCCAAAACAGAGCGGGGTGATTGGGATATTTTCTTGTCTCCATCTCAAGAATCATTTAGTGTACGCTGGCAGTTAGAAGCTCCCATCAATTCGGAAGCTGACGAGTTTCAATGGGTTATGTGGTCGCAAGATTTAGGATGGTTGGTGTCCAACCGTCAGCAGCCCTCACCCAACAGAAATGGTCTATTTGAATTGAAGAAGCAATTGGAGCGTGATTCTTTTTGTTTTGTTTTTAATCAACCATTTACCTGGCGAAAGAATGATATTCATGTTGAAACATTTCAGGAATCAAAGGGGTGCTTTGAATTGTCATTGGGAGTGGTGAATCAGTGGCAGTTTTTAAATGTTTTGAATGAACCACTTGCGTACGAGGCGTTTACGATTGAAGATAAGCACGGAGAAACTGTCGCTGAATTGTTTACGGATTCAGAAGGTAAGATTTCATGGGAGTATTTGGGACTTGAGTTAGGTGAGGTGCAATGGTTAAAGGTGAGAGACGAATCTTATTTGTTGGCGGATAATAGCGGATGGATTTATGCTCCATCGGATTCAAATCGACCCTCAACTCCAACTGTTTTGTTTCAAAACAACCAGTCATCCTTGGAAGATGCTTATCAAGAGGAGCTAATGGAGTTGAGTTTGTATTTGCTGTTACATCCCATGGAAAAAGTAAAATTGGTGGGATCATTTGATGCCATAGGAGACCTATCATCCAATGAGCGCTTGGCTTGGGAAAGGGCTTTTTCTGTACAAAGTTTTTTGATGGCCCATGGAACTTTGCTCAATCAAATTGATGTAGAGATTGTGCTTCCGCAAAGCAGCGGAAGGAATGTTCAGGATAGAAAAGTAGAGATAGTATTTCAATGATCCTTTTGAAGTATTTTTGAGTCATGAACTTAAGAACATTGTTTCCTTCAACAAACTTGGTTTTGACCCGTGGTCCGCTTCAACAAGGCGGAACTAGCGTCATTGATGGTGAGGAAAAAAAAGGCCCCCAGCGTTGGGTCAAATTGAATGATGTCATTTTTGTTGGCATGAATGATGGCCTCTACCATACACGTTACCAAGAGGATGTTTCTATTGTTCATGATGAGCGCAATCGGGTAGTGGGATATTGGAATCACTCATCGTCAGAGGGAACCCGCCCCAACAAGTCTGCTGTTATAGGCGCAGTGGCTTTAAGCTTTTTGGTTTCTGCAGCATTGTTTTTATTGGGCGTATGGAATTTTATTTGGAAGTATGAGCCTTTTTTAGTTAAAGATGAACAAGGTCAAATTGTTTCAGAGCGTTGGTGGTTAACGGTAATTGTTGTTTTGATTTATAGCAGTTGGGCTGTTTTTTGGACTTACGGATTTGCTTATTACGAATGGAAACGCCAGCAGTTGGCTCATCAAATGTTGGACGATTCCAAGTAGTTGATTTAGCATCAAAACATAAAAAAAGGACTGAATTTTCAGTCCTTTTTTGTTGTTGTGTTGTTGTTATTCAGGGCTCAATCTACATTGTCATGTAGAAAGGGATTGTTATCGCTTAAACCATAACGTTTTTCTCCATTTAAATCAGTGGTTTCTGATATGCCAAAACGAGAGGCTTGACTTTCATTGCTCGCAGGAGGGTTGTCTAGTACTACCTTCTTGCGCAGGTAGGCGGGCTCATCTTCCAAGGTATTCAATCCACCAGGACTTTTTAATTTCATACAGATTTGCTTGATACGATCTGATCTTTCAATTTGCAATTGGTTGATGGAAGAACGATCTATGCTATCCGTTGCTCTTTCCTTTAAATTCAAAGATGCTTCAGGTGCAATGACTCTGTTTTCGGGAGCCACTTCTTGTTCACCAAATCCAACTACTTTGAAGACATCCTCATTGACTGAATCTTGAACATTGAATTTCATTTTTACCTCTTCTTGTTCAAACGTCAATTCTTCTTGAACCATTTGAGGCATCTCCATAGGAGCGGTCATTTCAAATTGATCAATTGTTTTGGGTTCTTCAGGAATTTCAATTTCGAAAACAACTTCCGTTTGGTGCAATTCAATTTCTGAATTGTCTTCTAATGCAACTGGCTCAGCAAGACTATTGTTGTTTGAAATTTCTTCTAACTCAATACGCATTACAGGACTGGCAAGTGGTTGAGTTACTTCCTGAACCACAGCAATTGGTTTTTGAATGACCATCTCCTCAGCTGCAACGTGAACGTCAATAACTACTTGTTCAGCTTTCTCAATACCTGGTATAACATTGTCAATGCCTTTGGCATCCCAGCCTGTTGCAATTACGGTAACAGAGATGTCGGCACCAAGACGGTTGTCTTGACCATATCCCCAAATCACATTGGCGTTCATGCCTGCACGATCTTGAATGGCATCGGTAATTTCTGTTACTTCATCCATCAACAATTCTTCCTCGCCATGCGTGATGTTTAATAGTACGTGCTTGGCACCAAAAATATCATTGTCGTTCAAAAGGGGTGACTCCAATGCGGTTTCAACCGCACGCTTGGCTCTATTTTCCCCATTGGCTCTTCCACTTCCCATGATCGCAACTCCACTATCTTTCATCACAGTCTTGACGTCATTCATGTCAACGTTCACCAAACCAGTCAATGTCATTACTTCAGCAATTCCTTTGGCTGCAGTGCACAACACTTCGTCTGCATGACCAAAAGCTTTGTTCATGGTAAGATTGCCGAACAATTCACGGAGTTTGTCGTTGCGAATGATGAGCAAAGTATCCACGGAATTTCTCATGTCTTTTACACCCTCTTCTGCGTGGTGATGGCGCATTTTACCTTCAAAAGTGAAAGGAACTGTTATAATTCCAACAGTTAGAATGCCCATCTCTTTGCACATTTGCGCAATGATAGGAGCCGCTCCTGTACCCGTTCCTCCGCCCATCCCAGCTGTGATAAACACCATGCTGGTTTTGCTCTTTTCGTTGTGCAAGATGTTTCTCACAGCTTCAATGCTTTCCAAAGCAGCGTCTCTTCCAACTATGGGAGAAGATCCAGCACCGCGTCCTTCAGTTAGGTTTGCACCCAATTGAATTTTATGCGGAACAGGTGACACTTCAATCGCCTGAGCATCGGTATTACAAATAATAAAATCGACACCATTGATGCCTTGATTGTACATGTAATTGACGGCGTTTGAACCACCACCACCTACACCAATGACTTTGATGAGTGAATTGCACTCAGGCTGAATATCAAAATTGAGGCTTTGGAACTCCATTATCTGAAAAATTAGTTTATTGCACTTTAATGTTTCGAAACTATATCAATTCTATGCGCATATCAAGTGCATTTGTTTTTTTGTGTTAACGGCAGTGTGTTAGTAAATCCTGATTTTTGAAATATTGTTTTTTTTCAGGATTCAATTTCGTAATATCCGTTATTTTTACTTCATGATGCAAGTGAAGATGTTGCCTGATTGTTTGAACTCACGCGGTGTTGCCATGTTGGTTGATCCTGACGTGGGCTATCCTGAATCATGGGAAAGATTGTCATTTATGGCAATGGAATCTGGGGTGAAATTAATTTTGGTCGGTGGTAGTTTTTTGCATAAGGATAATCTCCTATCATGTGTCAAAAGTTGTAAAAAGAGTGGATTGCCGGTTTGGATTTTCCCGGGTTCGGGAAATCAAATTTGTCCAGACGCAGATGGTATTTTGTTGCTGTCGTTGTTGTCTGGAAGAAATGCGGAGTTTTTAATTGGTCAACATGTTTTGCATGCAAGAGCGCTCAGAGACTCCAAGTTGGATTTTTTGCCAACTGCCTATATCTTAATGGATGGTGGTAAATCTACTACTGTTTCCTATATCAGCAATACTGTACCTATCCCCAGAGACAAACCACATTTAGCTGCAGCCACTGCATTGGCTGGAGAACAGTTGGGTATGCAATTGGTTTATTTGGACACTGGTAGCGGTGCCGATTATGCGGTTTCAAAAGATGTTGTTAGAGCTGTTTCTAGTGAGAGTTCATTGCCATTATTTGTTGGTGGAGGCATTAAAAATGTAGAACAGATAATCGAGGCTTGGGATAGTGGGGCGCAGTGGGTCGTTGTAGGTAGTAAAATTGAAGAGGATTCTCAGTTTTTGAATGAGTTGAAAAAAATAAAAGTTAATTTATGATCAGAAGGCCTTTTAATATCCAGCAATGGATTGATGAGAATAGGGATTTGCTTAAACCCCCAGTCGGAAATAAAAACTTGTACAAAGATGCCGGAGATTACATCGTTATGATGGTGGGCGGCCCAAATGCCCGTAAAGATTATCATTACAATGAGACTGAAGAACTTTTTTATCAGTTACAGGGCAATATTGTAGTGGGAATTCAGGAAAATGGAAAGGCTGTTGATATTGAAGTCAAAGAAGGTGAAATGTTTCTGTTGCCTGCTGGGGTCCCGCATCAACCGCGAAGAGGAGAGAATACAGTTGGCTTAGTAATCGAGGTCAAGAGAGCAGACCGTCAAATGAAAGATGGTTTGATGTGGTTCTGTGAATCTTGCAATCACAAGCTTCATGAAGATTTTTTTATTTTGGAAAACATCGAGAAGGATTTTCTTCCTCGTTTTCGTCATTTTTATAACAATGAGGAATTGCGAACATGCAAGTCCTGTGGTCATGTGATGGAATCGGACCCGCGTTTTATCTAAATAAAAAAAACCCGCAATTGCGGGTTTTTATGTGTCTGAATGAGACCAATTATTTTTGTTCGTTGGCTAATTTCTCCATTTCTTGATTGAAAGTATCTTTAAACTTTTCGTAGTTGTAATCAGCTTTCAATTTTTCATTTTGAGACAATTTAGCATTGTATGCATTCATTAGTCCTTCGCCTTTCAACTCAATAGCAACGTAACAAACATAGTTACCATCTTGCTTCTGGGTCAATTTCTCACAGATAGCGGTAGCTCCTTTTAGATTTTGATCTACAACAGTTCTGGACATTTCATTGAAGGTTTCTGTAACTTCTTCCTTGTTGTTGAACTCAGTTGAGTTAACATAATTGTCTCCAACAATTTTCATTGTAGTGCTGATAGACTTGGCCAATTTTGATTGCGCATTTGACATGGCTTTCTTTTTAGCTGTTTCTCTGTCCATGCTTTCTCCAGTGGCGGTTGCTCTGAAAGCCTCAGCTGTAGTAGCGTATTCTGAAACTGAGCAATACTCATTGATCAAAACTTCACCTTGTTGTTTGGGGTTAACACCTTGATCAGTTTTAGCCGCATCTTTATTCTTTTTACATGCAGCGAAGCTCATCCCGGCGATAACTGCCAAAGACATCAGCGTGATTTTCATTGTTTTCATATCCGTTTTTTTTATAGGGTTTGATTGTTTTACTTTTTACATCAATTATGCCAAAGTTACAAAATTGATTGCAACATTTGTTTGAGCCATTCATCTTCCAATTTAAGCTTTCCTTTTTTGTAAGCTTCTGCACCAGCGGCAGGCAGGCTCAATTGCACTCCTTTCAGGGTATTGGTGTTGTTTTGGTAACGTACAATTTGCTCTTGGTTATCCATTAGAACCAGTTTCAAATCCAATAATGCGCTTACAAACTCACTACTGAGACCACCATTTTTGGTGTCCGCTTCAAGAGTTATCCAATAATCCGCTTTGTTCTTTGAAGTAACGGCAAATCCTTTTTGGGCAAGAAATCCTTGAACAGTGCTCTGCAAAATACTTTGATTGGTTGTTTCACCAAAATTCTTCTCAACAGATTCAACAAAAAATGTTGGCTTTACGATGTGAATAGGAATAACCAATGGGTTGGTTTCAGCACCCTTCAAAAGATTCTTGCAAATTTTTTGATCAAGATCTGTTGGAATCAATGCATCTGTATCAAAAGTAAATTCCAATTTGGGTAATTGAGAATCAAAAGGAACATTGATGATATCTACCATCACAATTCCTTGGCTGTTGGTGATTACTTTTTTAGGGCGGGTGTATTTGTCTGTTGGGAAGTGATAGGTAAATGGAGCGCCAACTGCAGGGTTTCCTGCTGATGCAAATACTTTTAAGGGCAAGGTTTGGTGATAATGGTTCTGCGCAGTGAGCATGATGGCTGATTCATCACAAGTGGATTCAATTTCTTGAATTACTTTTTGTATGTCGGCGTATATCTGTTGATCCAATAACAAATTTTCCCCGTTGGGAGTTGTGAAATTGTTTTGCTCATTCCAGTATGGCTTGAGCGTGAACAGTGCATGCAAGAGCAAATCAATGGAAGTGTTGATTTGATTTCTCTTTTTGGGCTCTATGCTTCTTTCGTATAGTGCATAGGCAGCTTGTAAAACCTCATTCTTCTTCCTGGCTTGCTGCTCTTGGTAGGATATTTTGCTGATGCGCACATATACCCAATATTCATTTTCATTTTCATAAACACCAGCAGTTTCGTAGTCATCAAATACAATATCAGTGGAGGTATTGATGGAGGAAGAAAAGTCTTCACTGAAAACTTTATTGGTTTCCATGGTATTTAAAAACGATTGCCCCGTAATCCTTACACTGACGGTGGAGGCCATGTTGTTCAGCGCGTTCTTGGTTGCAACTGAGGCATAATCAATAGGATTATTTTTCTTGTTTGTAACGGCAATTCCAATATAATGGGAAGAGCTAATTGGGTGTTGCATCACCCAATCCGGCGGCGGCGTATTCTTGGCAGGGGAAACAGTTGTGCCTTTGGGCAACAAACATGAGACACCAATAAATAGTGTCATTATCAATATCCAAAACGCGGGCTTTCTTAACATGTCTCTGATTAACGTACCAATTCTAACATCAATGATTTAACCTGCTCAGCCATCTCATTGGTGACCAATCTGTACAATTCCGCGTTTAATTCGTCCACGGACTTCATCTCTCTTTTCGCATTGAAAAGCGATCTGAATGATTGCACTTTATCCGATGCGGTTTCTACTCGACCTCCGTCTCCAGGGAAGAGAGAGTTGCGATCAAAATCTGATTTGGCATAGTACACCTCATCTTCCATTCTCTTTGTGATCATGTTGGTTCGCAATAGCTCTCCGGTTTTCAATGAGATAAGCTTTACTTGGGCATCCATGGAGCAGTAGCTTTTTCCGTAGTAACTGCTGTAGTTCACGGGTTTGTATTTTGTTACAACAACTTCTTGTCCATTGCTTACCTGTCTTTCACTATAAGATTGATAAGCAGTTCTCGTTTCTCGGTTAATGTTACCTGACTTTTCATCGTATTTCAAAACCGTTCCTGTGAGAATCACCTGCGCGCCCACTATTTTTCCAACTTCTACAGCAGTGGCATCATCAACAACTCCGCTCAGTTGTAATTTTTGCTCTTGAAGAATAGCCATCATGTGCTCACGATCAACAACCCTTAGAAAAGGATCTTTGAGATTGGTTAAGGCAGAAAGCGTGTAAGCTGACATGTTGACTTCTGCATTCTGTGTCCTGGTTCCATTGGAAAAAGGCAGTAGTGCAATCGTGATGGTACCCTTTTCCAAAGATTGATTTTTTAAATCAAGTGCGTTCTTATAAGAACTCTTTTTTGCCAATACCTTATTCAATGATTCATAAGCAGATCTGTATCTTCCTGCCTCCAACATGGCTTTCCCATCTTTGTACAAGGGTTCCAAGTAGGCCACATCTCCTAGGTCTTTGGCATCTTTGAAATTGGGGTCAAATTTGGTCAGTTCTTTAAAAGTGATCTCAGCCTCCCGGTATTCCTCGTTTTCTAAGTGAGTTGTTCCCTTTTCATATAGCTCTCCGACATACTGCCCTTTTACAGCATCAAAATCGTCCAAATACATTTGGTTGACTTCAAGATTTATACCAACGTTACCAATTTTCTTTTTGTAGTCATCGGCCTCCATGTAGGCATAGACAGATTCCTTGGCTGAACCCATCATTTTTTTTCGATTGAATTCAGTAAGTTTTTGATTCAAAACACTCTGTCCAGTTCTTTTCATTCCTACTTGCGCTTCAATGTAAGAACGCTTGCGCATCAAAGCCGTGTAGTAGCTATTGGCGGCTTCAGTGCTTAGGCCAGCGGCTTCTTGTTTAGTGCCCAACTTTGTATAGTACTTGGGACCTTTGCAAGATGCCAAGGAGATAAGAACAAGAAGGAATAGGAGTGAACGCATAAAAGTTTACTTGTTTATGTTTTGATTCAACTCTTCGATAGAGCTTTCAAATTCAAATGCATCGTTAACGATGAAATAGTTTTGTGGGTCAGTACAACGATTGTGGGCAAATGAAGCGTAGGTAACGCGATCTGTTTCAAAATCAAAGAGCATGGTCATTTCTTTGATTTGTTGGGCCGTCAAACAATTGGTTTGCGTAATCTGCTTGGCCGTGGTCATTTTGCTGTCCGAAAAGCTCTTGGATGAAACGCTTGTTTTGGCTTGGTTGAAGCTGGCAGCACTCATTGCTATTCCACAATTTCCTTGAACAATTGGCTGTGTTTGTGCTTGCGGCCTTGATGCAGGTCGGGTTTGCGTTTGTTCGTAACCGCCTGAAGTGGTGGTTGTAGTAGTAGTTGTTGTCGTAGAGTGGCTCTCCTCTATCTCCATTCCGTCTGTTGGAATGGTCATATTGATGCCCATGTTCATTCCGTCAACATTCATGTTGATGCCAACCGTTTCTGATTTTGGTTTGGGCTTGCCATTGGTTGTTGTGGTAACGGTGGTGGTAGTTTTTTGGTTTGTTCCAGCGTTCACATTGGTATTCATGCCTTGTTCATCGACATTCATGTTAATGTTCATTGTTCCCTGAGGAGCGGGTTCTTCTTCGACTTCTACACTTCCCCCGTCATGGTAAATGACCGTTTCACTATCCACATTGTATTGTGTCTCTAATGGGCGTTCTGAGAAGTAACGTAAAGCGTATCCATTCTTAACCAATTTAACGCGGTAGGTTACTTCAATACCATACTTTACGGCAAAATTGTTATTTGTAAAATCGGCTAGGGTTGCGTCAACAAAATCAACGCGCGCTTGATAAAACTCAGAAGTAAGCCCTCTCAGTTTAATGTTGGTTTTTGGATCTTCATTCATTAACTCTCCATTGAGGTACAAATGAAATTTTTCTCCGTTTTCAGTATATACAATAGCATCTGCTGTTAAAGATTGTGCCCAAAGCACAGGTGAAGCAATCACCATTAATGCGCATAAAATATGTTTCATAACATCTTTGTTAGGTGGTAAATTTAATTCATTTTTGCCCAATATAAATTCCGTGCCAAAAAATCTCGTATTTTTTAGTAATGTTGTAGATACGGAATGAAACAAAGTAGAGCATGAAAAGAAGGATATTGGTTTTGGGGGCGGGTCGCAGTAGCACGCATTTGATCGAGTATTTGATTCAGAAACAGGAGGAGTGGTTTATTCATATTCGCATTGGTGACGCTTCTTTGGCCCTTGCAAATGACAAAGCAGGAGGAGCCTTGGATGTTGAAGCATTTCAATTGGACGCCAATGACCATGCTCAATTGGTTAGTGAGGTTTCGAAAAGTGAATTGGTCATTTCCATGTTGCCGGCGTTTATGCATGTAACAGTTGCTCGCATATGTTTGGATTTGGGTAAGCATCTGATAACGCCAAGTTATGTAGCTCCGGAAATGAAAGCGTTGCATGAAGAAGCTCAATCCAAGGGGTTGTACTTTTTGAATGAGATGGGAGTTGACCCAGGAATTGACCATATGTCAGCGATGCGAATCATTGAACATTTAAAAGCGAGAGGTTGCAGAATCAAGGCTTTTTATAGTTTAACGGGAGGTTTGATTGCTCCAGCTTCAGACAATAATCCATGGAATTATAAAGTGACATGGAATCCGCGGAACATCGTGATGTCAGGATCTGGTTCACCTGCACATTTTAGACATCTTTCTAAGGATAAATTGGTACCCTACCATCGGTTGTTTTCTGAGTTGATGGAAATTGAGATACCCAATTATGGAATGTTTGAAGGTTATCCCAACAGAGATTCGATGTCCTATGAAGAATTGTATGGATTACATGGGATAGAAACCCTATACAGAGGGACATTGAGAAGAAAAGGATTTTGCAAAGCGTGGGACGTTCTGGTACAATTGGGCATGACAGATGATACACGCGTTATGAATTGGGAAGGAAAAACCATGTCTGATTTTACCCTGGTCTTTCTCCCTGAAAACTCCAAAAATTATTTGTCTTCTTTGACAACACCAGAGGTTTTGTTTAAATTGCAGTGGTTGGGGCTATGGGATATCACTCCTGTTCCTATTTCCATGGGAAGCCCTGCTCAGGTGATACAGGCATTGATTGAAGAGCGTTGGGCTCTAGATCCACAAGACAGGGATATGATTGCCATGTGTCACATCTTTGAGTTTGAAGAGAATGGGAATTCAAAAAAATTAATGTCTTTTATGGTGAATGAAGGAGTAGATGCTAAGCATACAGCAATGTCTGCAACTGTAGGTCTTCCTATGGCATTGTCTGTTCCGTATATTTTAAATGGAACATGGAAAAACAAGGGTGTACTTTGGCCATTACATCCCGAGATTTATCATTCTATATTGAACGAATTGTCCACTTTGGGCGTTCATTTTATTGAAAAAGAGTTTGAGATTAATCATTGAAATAGCAGTTTTAATCACAGTGTTGAGCAGTGCCAAATTGAGCGCTCAGTTTGCTGATGCCCCCACATTTAAAATTCATGAATGGAATTCCAGAGCTGCTTTTGATGCGGCACAGGATACTGTGAAAACTTTGTCCAAATGGCTATGTGAAACTCCAATATCTTGGGAGTATGAAAAAAGAAGTTCCGCCAATGTGTATGTATTGAACTGGATGACCAATCATCCCAACAGAAAGTGGGAGTTGAGTACTGAATGTTTTGGGCCATTGAATGATCACCTTGAATTATTGTATTCATTTCTTCATGCCAATTTGTATTTTACTTTGGTGCATGAAAAGGCAAGTATTACATCTCGCGATATTTTTGTAATGCAAATGTTGACCAAGAAAATTTTGTGGAGTGATCGATACCGAGGAGAGAAGGATTGGCAGAGTTTGGTTCATGCTGTTGAAAAGGGAAAAGAGAAAAAGTATTTGGCTCAGTGTCATAGTAAAACAAAACAGCCTGTTGGCTAGTTACTTCAGTATGAAAAAATTTCAGATACCTGAGCAATTCAAATCTTCATTCACTGGAAAAGTGAAACAATGGAGAAAGCAGAATGATTCCCGCAAGAAGGATTTTGCACCCAGTGTAATCCCGATAGGAGAAAGACTATGGATATTTCCTAGGCATATGGGTTTTTGCTATGGTGTTGAGAACGCCATTGAAATTGCATTTAAAGCAGTAGAGGAGAATCAAGGAAAGCGTGTTTTTTTGTTGGGCGAAATGATTCACAACCCTGCAGTGAACCAAGATTTGCTGTCCATGGGGGTTCAATTCATCATGGATACCGCAGGTAATAGACTGATGGATTGGAATGAGTTGAATTCTGAAGACGTAGTAATTACCCCTGCATTTGGAACCACCATTGAAATTGAGCAACAATTGCGGGAAAAGGGAGTAGATGTCAAGCGATACAATACCACTTGCCCTTTTGTAGAAAAGGTATGGAAACGATCCGGAGAGATAGGTCAAGATGGATATACCATTATCATACACGGTAAATACAAACATGAAGAGACCAGAGCTACATTTTCTCACAGCAATCAGTATTCCAAGAGTATTGTCATTCGGAATTTAGAAGAAGCAGAAATGCTGGCGAAGTATATTGATGGTTCCCTTGATATTGAGCAATTTTATGTTGACTTTAAAGGCAAGTATAGTGAAGGATTTGATCCATCTAAAGATTTGAAAAAAATTGGCGTAGTGAATCAGACTACAATGCTGGCCACTGAGACAGAGGAGATATCGAAGTATCTGAAAGGTATTGTTATAAAAGCCCACGGCGATGCTTCGTTTGCGGACACAAGGGATACCTTGTGTTATGCAACCAATGATAACCAAGATGCCGCAATGGAGCTGCTGAAAACAGATGCTGATGTCGCTTTTGTCATCGGGGGACACAATTCATCCAATACCTATCAATTGGCGATTATTTTGTCAGAAAAAATAAAAACATTTTTCATTGAATCTGAGAATGATTTAGATGATTTAGGTGTGAATTATTTGAATTTAAAGACAATGAGTCAAGAGCGTTGCAGTTGGAATGACGCATGGAAAAATTGGAAGGAAATTGTGGTCGCTAGTGGAGCTTCATGTCCAGATACATTGGTAGATCAAGTGGTAGAGAAGTTGTGTCAGATAACAAACACAGAATTGAACCAAGAAAAAGTATTAGCGGAATGGATGAAGTGAGGAATGTGATTTACAAGCTGCCAGATCAGATTGCCAATCAAATTGCTGCTGGTGAGGTGGTGCAAAGACCGGCCTCCGTTGTGAAAGAGTTGGTAGAGAATGCTGTGGATGCGCATGCAACAATCATTAAAGTTGTAATCAAAGATGCGGGCAAGTCATTGATTCATGTGGAGGATAATGGAGACGGAATGTCATTTGTAGATGCCAAAATGTGTTTTGAGCGACATGCAACGAGTAAGTTAAAATCAGCCGATGATTTATTTAAGATAGTAACCAAAGGGTTTAGAGGTGAGGCCCTGGCAAGTATTGCTGCCATTGCTCAAGTAGAGTTGATTACCAAAAGAGCACAAGATGAATTGGCTACCAAGGTTAGTGTTGAGGGAAATGAGACCAAAGAGCATGTGGGCTGCGCTGGAAACAAAGGGACACAATTTTCAATCAGGCATTTGTTTTACAACGTGCCGGCAAGGAGATATTTTTTAAAGTCGGATAGCATTGAGTGGAAGCATATCGTGGAAGAATTTGTCCGTGTTGCGCTGGTGCATCCGGATATAGAAATGATTCTTGAGCACAATGATGAGCTGGAGATGCATTTGCCCATTGGTTCTTTAAGACAACGAATTGTTAAGGTGATGGGGGCTAAATTTCAGGATTGGTTGGTTCCCATTGATGAAGAAACGCATTGGCTTAAAATCAAGGGTTTTGTTGTTAAGCCAGAGGGCGCCAAGAAATCACGTGGGGATCAGTATTTTTTTGTCAATAACCGTTTCATCAAGAATAGCTATTTGCATCACGCGGTTCAGACCATCTTTAGTCCCAATATTCCTGAAGGTTATTTTGCCGGATATTTTATTCAATTGGAATTGGATACTAGTTTGATAGACGTGAACATCCACCCTACAAAAACGGAGATTAAATTTCAAGATGAGCGTTCGGTTTATGCTATTCTGCACGCGGCAACTAGGAGGGCCTTGGGAATTCATAATGTTGTTCCATCATTGGATTTTGATCAATCGGGAAATTATGTTACACCTGTTCACTCAGGTACGGAAATAAAGGTCCCAAGTACAGGAGCAACCGGGAATTACAACCCATTTGGTCCTGCAACAGCCAAGCGCGATGTAGTGCAGGAGTGGCTGCAATTGCAAGCTGAGATGCATCAATCTATCCAAGGTGTACAGCTAGCTGAACAACAAAGTATGAGTGAAGATTTGCAGAGTGAGTTGGACATCCGACCTCTTCAAATGTTTAAGAAATGGATTGTATTTGAGTACAACGAGGAAATGTGGATGGTTGATCAGTCCAAAGCTCATCAGCAAGTGCTGTATGAGTCAAGCATGAAGAAACCTTTGAATGTGCAATCCCAGTCTTTACTTAACCCTTGGGTAATGGATTTGGGCTCCAAATATCAATCTCTTATCAATGAAATCAAACCCATTTTAATGGCGCTAGGATTTGTGTGGGAGGTGAAAACAGATCAATTGATTTTTACAGCAATGCCTGTGTTGCCTGGAGGTCAGAATGGACAGCAATGGTTATTGGATGTTGTCGAGAATTGGTTGGATGAATATGAGCGAGTGGAGTCTGCTCAATCTTTGTGGACGTGGAAAAGAGTTAAACAAGAAAGTATTAGGAATGGGCAATTTTTAACCCTTCCTGAAATGAAGGAGTTGGTAATAGAATTATTGAAATGTGAAAATCCTTTTTTCAATCCCGATCACAAAAAGATTATTTTTAAAGTCAATTCACAACAGATATTTAAAGCATTTAATTTATGAGATCGGCAACTCCCGTGGTCAAGAACATCATTATTATTAATGTTCTATTTTTTCTTGGATCAATGGCCATTCCAGGATTGGATAACGTCCTGTCTGGTTATTATTGGTCCAGTTCCAATTTTCAACCTTGGCAGTTGGTGACCCATATGTTCATGCACGCCAGCATCGGACATATTTTCTTTAATATGTACGGTCTTTATCTGTTTGGAAGCGCATTGGAGAACCATTGGGGTTCTAAGCGATTCCTGGTATACTACATTGTTTCAGGTTTGGGAGCATTTGTGTTACACAATGCCGTGACCTATTATGAGTTGTCACAAATAATTCCGCAATTGAGCCCATCAGATTGGGACATGGTACGCGCTGAAGGTGCGGCTGCTATCCAAGAGGGGAAGAATTTCATTGATCCATTGATGCGAAAAGCCAATTCCGCTTTGAACACGGGAATGGTTGGTGCAAGCGGAGCTGTTTTCGGTATTTTGTTGGCTTTTGGTATGCTCTTTCCCAACACAGAATTGATGTTGTTATTCCCTCCGATACCACTTAAAGCCAAGTGGTTGGTTTTTGGATATGGTGCGATTGAACTTTATTCTGCCGTTCAGGCCAATCCAGGTGATAATGTCGCCCATTTTGCTCACTTGGGAGGAATGATTTCCGGATACATTTTATTAAAATATTGGCAAAAGAATACAACTGATAATCATTGGAGATGAACTTTTCCTTGCATTCTTATGTCAATCGTTTGGTGCTGTTACTGACGATTATATTCGTGGTACTTCAGAGTATTTTGTTGTTTTTTGATACAAGTACAGAAATTCTCATTGGCAATCTTGGATTGCCATCTTCTTCCGGTAATTGGGCTCATCAACCATGGACTGTGTTCACCCATTTCTTCATTCATTTGAATATGGGACATCTTCTGTTGAATCTTGCAGTATTTTATTCCTTAGGCCATTGGGTTGAGGAACAAAAAGGGGGGTATTACTTCATAAAGGTGCTGTTTTTTGGGACTTTAGCGGGTGTTGTTTGTTATACCATTTCTGGTCAGTGGAATGGAAGAACAGATCGCTTTTTGATTGGAAGTTCTGCAGGAGCTATGTCAGTAATGGGAGCGCTTTTGGCATTGCAACCAAAACGCAAGGTTAACTTTTTTGGAGTGCTCATTATTGAAATCACTTGGTTGGTAGTCTTTGTTGTACTCATTGATTTGATAGGCATTAGACAGGGATGGAACATTGGTGGTCATTTGGCACATTGGGGTGGACTTTTGGTTGGATTTTTAATAGGTAAATGGGGTGGTGAGAAAAAAGGAGGTAGACATTTGCATCGTCACCGTCGGCCAAAAACAGATGATCAGTTTAATGAAGAAAGATTGGAAAAAGAACGAAAGCTCAATGCAATTTTAGATAAAATCAATCGTTCAGGTTTTGATAGTTTATCCAGAAGTGAAAAGGATTTTTTAAATCAACAAAGCCGCTGATTATATGGTGCACTCCTTGTATAAAACCATTGTTCTTGTTGTAGCCATGGTGGCAACATTGCTATTGGTTTTGGGATATGTTTCATATTGGGTACCTATTCACTTGTCCAGTTTGTTGCCGTTCATGGGATTGATTTTTCCTTTCGTGTATTTGGGGAATGTCGTTATCAGCCCGTTGTTGTTTTTTTCATGGCGAAAGCTGTTTTTTGCTCAGGTAATTTTATTGGTTTTGGGATTGCCTTTTGTAACAAATTATGTTCAGTTGGATGGGGGACGTGATGATTTAAAGGAGAGCCAAGGAAATTTTAAGTTGATGACTTGGAATGTCAATTTGATGGGATACAATCAGGTGAATAGGCAAGTGGAGATGGAGTCAAACGTAGTGAGAGACTCTATGATTGCTGAGATTGCTAAGAAGTCGCCTGATGTATTGGCCTTTCAAGAGTTTTTGCAAACCCCAAGACAGAATCACATTAGTTTGATCAAGGAACGCTTGGGAATGCCATACCATCATGTTCGATTTTCTCATGCCAAATCAGGTAGAAGAAAATCCGGGGTTGTTATGTTTTCCAAATTGCCAATTGTCAACAGCGGTTATGTCCCATTCACGGGAAAGACAAACAATTTCTGCATTTTTATTGATGTGAAAAAAGGAGAAGATACGCTGCGCATTTACAATGTTCATTTTCAAAGTATCCGTTTCCAGATGAAGGACTATGACGTCATTGATAGTCAAAAAGAGGAGAAACAAGGATGGTATAGGATAGTGGATAAGATGCAGCGGGCATATGCCCAGCGAGAAGGACAAGTTCATATCGTGAAGCAACATACCAAGGGCTGCTGTTATCCATTTTGGATCGTTGGAGATTTTAACGATCCTCCCCAGTCATACACTTATCACACCATGAGCTCTGGAATGAATGATTCATTTACTGAAGCTGGTTGGGGGATGTCTTCCACCTATGTTGGAAGATTTCCCAATTTTAGAATTGATTACATTCTTTCTCCTCAGGATAAATGGCAGACAATCCAATACGACGTGCCAGCTGTGAACTGGGTAGATCACAGACCTGTATTTGCTGAGTTTATTGATGAGGAGTGAAAAATACCATTTTTTTTTGGATTAATTAAAATTGATATTATATTTGCACCCCAATCAAATGGGAGTTTAGCTCAGCTGGTTCAGAGCACCTGCCTTACAAGCAGGGGGTCACTGGTTCGAACCCAGTAACTCCCACAAAGCCTCCCAATGGAGGCTTTT
>CANNHA010000017.1 GCA_947504275.1 Flavobacteriales bacterium | reverse complement strand
TGGGCCCGATTTCTGGATTTGACAGTAGGAAGAATTTCGGAGCAAGCATGCAGAGCATTTGGTGGGATAGCTCTTTAATCTCAAATCATCCGTCAGAAATGACAACAATTCTTACGCGCTTGCAGCCTAATCACTGGTAGTGATTACGCTTAATCTTATCAAGGTTTGATAAGACAGGCATGTCCCGCTAACGGCCTCGTTCCCGGCAGTTAGCACTGGGGCTTCATCAAAGGGAAATCGCCAATGTTGATGCGAATAGACAGCGGCTAAAACTCATTCGATAAGGAAGTGTCAAGGTTGTCTTTTGCCATGTACTTCACGAAAATTAATAAAGGAATAAGCATGTAGAAACCTCAGTCGTTCCCTGTTTGGACGCGGGTTCGACCCCCGCCGGGTCCACAAAAAAAATGAAAGCGCATCGGAAATGGTGTGCTTTTTTTTTGGTTTGTTGGGAGGTTCGATAAGAGGGTATGATCTGAGCAAACTTTGCAATAGTGCTATTGATTAAACGCAATATGGTATTTAAAGAGCGCAATACTTTTCATTTGAATTTCAGTAATTCGGAGTTATACTTGCGTTATACAAGGTGCGTGTACAATAATGTTATAGCCAATGGTAGGAAAAATGAATATAGTAATAAAAACAAAATACAATGACAATAAAAGAAGCTGTTTTAAGGAGTCTTGAAGACTTAGGCGGTCTGACTAATTACTTAGAAGTTTGCAATAATATTATCGCAAAAAAGTATTTCGACTTTGGTGCAGCCAAGACACCCGCAGCGACAATATCTGCCGCATTAGGTGAATATATCCGAAATGGTGACACTCGTGTAAAACGAATAAAGCAAGAAGGTGGTGGCTATGGCTACTACTTGACGAAAAACGAAGAAACGATTGGACTTGATGTTTTAAGCGGTGCAACGGTGTCAACAACCACAGTAACGACAAAGAAGGCTGACAAAGTTGCAAGTTACAACGAAAGAGATTTACACAAACTACTAAGTAGCTATCTTAAAAATACGAGAATCTATTCAAAAACAATTTTCCACGAAGAATCTAAAACTGGAATTGATAACAATCAAATTTGGACGCATCCCGATATGGTTGGTATTCAGTTTTTAAAATTACAAACGAAGGAAAGCCAAAATTTTCTAAAAGCAATTAATCAAGTCGACACTTTTAAAATTAGTTCATACGAGATTAAAAAGGAAATCAATAGCGACAGTGAACTAAAAAAAGCATTCTTTCAAGCAGTTTCAAATTCAAGTTGGGCAAACTTCGGATATTTAGTTGCGTTTGAATTTAGCGACAGTTTAACTGAAGAAATGGAAAGATTAAATCAGGCATTTGGCATTGGGGTAATTGAATTAAATGCAAATCCATATCAAAGCAAAGTTCTCTTTCAACCTAAGTTTCGCAACTTGGACTTTAAGACAATTGACAAACTTTGTAAGATGAATGAAAAATTTAAATCATTTATTGTTCACACCGAAAAGCTAATGACTGCAGACGAAAAGTATGTTCCTGGGGCAGAAAAAGAGCTTGACGAATTTTGTGACGACTATTTTGCAAACGACACAGAAGTTGAAAAATATTGCAAGGAAAAACATATACCGACAGACCAAGAATGACAAGAACCACTGGCTATAACAGCACCTACCCAAAAGGCGGGGCTTCGTGTTCCAAAGACAGTTTTGTGGTAAATCATACAGTAATTTTTCAAATCAAGTTTTGTGGTAAAAGTCCCGCCCTTTGGGTAGCTGCCAAACGTTATGTGTGATTAACCTTACCCAAAAACCTTACAAAATACATTTTGAGATAATACCAATATTTGGTATATTTACTAAAATTGAAAATAATGAGTAAGAACACATCGATCACATTAGGTAGTTATTTTGATCAATTTATTCAAAGTACATTACGGGAGGGGCGATATAAAAACGCAAGTGAAGTAGTGCGTGCAGGATTGAGACTGCTTGAAGAAGAAGAACAGAAAATAATTGCTTTGCGTCATGCAATTGACCAAGGCATTAAAAGTGGATTTGTTGAAGATTTTGATCCAGAGAAGCATTTGAAATCATTAAAGGCAAAAAGAAAATAAATGGCGCAGTTCAAGCTAACAAACTATGCCGTCAAAGATCTATCCGATATTTGGAATTACACCTTTGATGCTTGGTCTGAAAGTCAAGCCGATAAATATTACAAGCTCATTCTCGACGCTTGTGCTGCAATATCAAAGAAGCCGCAGCATGGCAAAGCATACGAAGAAATTTATCCGAATTTGAAGGGTAAAAAAACATCAAAGCACATCATTTTCTATCGAATACTCGAAGATAAATCAATCGAGATTACGAGAATCCTGCATGAGAGGATGGATTTAAAGAATAAATTCACTCCAATGCCTCCTTCGGAGGTGAAACAAGAAACCCCACGAAACAGAAAATAAACGCCAGTAAACCACTCACTTTTCATTGCTCAGCCAAACTTACTTATATTGGTGATATGAAAAGATTTCTTCTCGCACTGCAGATTATCCTATCCCATTTATGTGCCGATGCCCAACTGCCCGACCCCTCCTTCATTGAATTTTTGTACAACAAAAAATATCCGCTGGACCGGTTGGATACATTAACACGACAAGAACAGTTTTTTTACATGCAATTTGCGGCTTCCCATCCCAGTGATACCGCATCTGCACAATTGCGTAGCTTGATACAAGGTCATGTCAACGCTTTGAACGAGGCTTCCATAACAATGAGCCAACGTCCCATCCTTCCCAATGAAACCATTTGGCCACTTACCCAACAAAATGATACGCTCAACTTTGATTTCTTGCTTCATCTTCCTACTTCTGAAAATTTCTTAATTGAATATCTTGGGAGATGCGTGCGCACTCCAAGACAAGCCAATCAATACGCGGAAATAGGAGCTCATATTGTTGAGCCATTTGACCTTCAACTCTGGCACGAAGGGGCTTTCTATCTTATCCGAAATGGACATTTCACACCAAAAATCCAAGAAACCCTTATTCAGCAATTTGAACTTTGGAACAACGTAACCAAAAATCCGCTAACCCATTTTCGTTCGTCCTACTGGAAAGCCATTACCCGAATACCCAAATCAAAGTTTGACAAAACAGCATGGTCTTCTCTCCTTCAAGGGTTACCCCTTCAACCCCAAAACATTCCTCCTAACAAGTATTTACTTCAGGTTCTCGGTAAATGTGACCTTTTACAATTCAATGAGCTCTTGGCCGCTTGGAGCAAGGATTCAAGTCTGAAAAAAGAGCTGCGCCAAGAATGCTTGATTCAATTGGAACGAAACAACTTTTTTGATCAAGCTTCATTGTTTGAAATCATGGCAGAACAAAATGATGTTTTGGGAGCACAGGCGATTCAATTGTGCGCCAATCAATTCCGATACGATTCCCTTCCTCTTCCTTTAGAATGGGAAAATCAAAGCTTCAAGAGTCGTCATCCTGAAATGTATTGGAAGTTTTGGGAGTGGCGTTTAAAGACAACCAACTTTGACATCAAAGGAAAGAAAAGTTGGAAAACGTTCATCGAAGAAAAGGATGAATACCAAAGAATGCGCGCATTTGCTGGATTGTCACACAGAAAAAAGTGCTTATCGCAATTGGTTCAATATCTCCTATCGCCAAAAGCTACAGCAACTGATCTTTACTACGGAACAGAAATGTTGATTGCTTCCAATGCTTCTTTTCAGGTTTCCAATTTCTGGGACAATGACGCTGTGCAGCTGTGGAAGACGAATGACATTGGGGTTCAGGCACTGCTCGCTTTGGCTATGAAAGAGGCAAAAGTGGAGAACGATCTGAAAAAGATATGGCATGATTTAATGACATCACGCCTCCCCTCTTTGAAGTTGCCCCAAGAAGTAGAGACTTACAATGAAATCGTCATGGCTTTGAACGCTATATCATTAGAAACCGGCGAAAATTTCAAGACCTTCCAACCGCAACCTCAGGTCAAAATTGACCCTCAACAATGGAGAGAATTAAAGGCAAACAGAGTCTATGACATGGTGGTGAATATTCATGGCGAGGAGCACAAAATGGTTTTTGTTGTCGAGGAAGGCAGCCACCCCATCACCGCTATGCATTTTCGAAAATTGGTTCGCGACGGCTTTTATGACAACAAAAAAAGCCATCGTTATGTGCCCAATTTTGTGAGCCAAGGGGGATGTCCAAGAGGAGACGGAATGGGAAGCTTGGATGAAGTTATTTCATCAGAGTTTACCCATGACACATTTGATATTGGTAGCATAGGATGGGCTTCAGCAGGGCCACACACAGAAAGTTGTCAGATCTTTTTCATGACCAGTGAGGCAGCGCATTTGGATGGTCGATACACCAACATGGGACAAGTCATCCATGGTTTGGAGTTTCTTCCCGAAATGACCATTGGAACAACCATCAAGAGCATCAGGGAAGTTCAGCCTTGAAACTTAGGTCTTTTGTTTTTTTCTTTTCGCAGCCGGAAACAGAATGTTATTCAAAATCAAACGGTAACCGGGTGACTTGGGGTGCAGCGATAAATCGGTGGGAGGATCCCCAACCAAATGGCGATAATCTTCTGGATCATGACCACCGTAATATGTCCACTGCCCTTGTCCTAACTCGCCGTGAATATAACGTGCAGTTCCCAATGACTTGGTTTCGCCCATTACGGTTACATTGCTCTTGATGTAGTCATGGTGAAAAGATGTTGTTTGGCCCATAAATCCTTTGATCACTTGGGTATGGTTTTGCGTAAGAATGGTTGGCACAATGTCCCATTTGGCAGAGAAATCAAACAGCGTGAAAAAATCATTTAATTCTCCCATTTTGCTGTGATCGTCAGTGGCGTCAATTGAGCTAAACTCATACACCATGGGATCTTTGATCAATCTATAATTTTGAAACGCAAAACCGTTGTTGAATTCCAATTTTTGTTGCGCTTGTGGGTCACTGGCATCGCCATCAAAAACAGCTTCGGCAATATCCACATGCTCGGCTGCCAATGCTATGTCATAGGAATCTGTTCCACTGCACATCGTAAACAAAAAGCCTCCACCCAGAACAAAGTTTCGGATGTTCACGGCTACTTGGCGTTTCATTTCGCTCACTTTTGAAAAACCCAATGAAGCCGCAGTGCCTTCTTGATTCTTGACTTCATCTTGGTACCATGCTGCATTTCGGTATTGTGCGTAAAATTTTCCGTATTGACCTGTAAAATCCTCATGGTGCAAATGGAGCCAATCGTATTTGACCAAATCACCTTTGATGACTTCAGTATCGTAAATTTCTGTGTAAGGAATCTCCGCGTAGGCAAGTACCATGGTCACAGCATCATCCCAAGGCTGCTTTCCTTTTGGCGTATATACCGCAATCTTTGGAGCAACCTCCAACTTCACCCGTTCCATGTTCACTTCAGGATCAGCAATTTGGGAATAAATCTGTTGGGCTTGAGCGTCTGCAATGACCTCAAAGCTCACACCTCTGATGGTGCATTCTTTGGTCAATGATGGCAAATTGGGACAAAGAAAACTGCCGCCTCTGTAATTGAGCAACCATTCTAATGTTCCGCCATTTTGCAATAACCAATAAGCAATGCCGTAGGATTTCAAATGCTCTGCCTGCGAATCATCCATGGGAATCAAGACTTGACTGGCATGACTGCGAGGCACATTGAACAACGTTATAAAAACGATGCACCAAAATATTCGGATTCCTTTCATTGTCCTAAAATACGCACTGTGAGAAAAACACAACACGGATTAACGAAAATTAAAATGGAACAACATCATCATTGCCTCTTGAGAAAGAACTAAAATCGTCGTCATCTTCCTCATCCGGCATGGTATTGATCTTGGAACTCACCGTGATGGTGGTGGAAGATCCAGAATCAAAATTGGTGTTGGGGGACATGGAACCGCCATAGCTGGGATTGAATCCGTGGCGATCACGATCCGTGAATTTAGCCAATTCCTTTTTGAACTCTAAGTCAACATCTGAAATAGCTCCATTTCTGTGTTTTGCCATCAGAATTTGGGCCAAGCCCACCGTTGACTGGCCTTCTGCATCGGTAAGAATACCATAATATTCTGGACGATAAATAAAACCTACGATATCCGCATCCTGCTCAATCGCTCCTGATTCACGTAAATCAGAAAGCACAGGTCTCTTGTCACCTGGACGAGATTCGACGCTACGCGATAACTGAGACAAGGCAATGATGGGAACATCCAATTCCTTGGCAATTTGCTTGATGGATCGGGAAATGGTAGAGATTTCCTGTTCACGATTTCCACCGCGGCCATCACCTCCACCCACTGACATCAATTGCAAGTAATCAATGATGATGATTTGAATACCATGTTGTGCTTTAAGCCTACGGCACTTTGCACGCAAGTCAAATACAGAAAGGGCCGGTGTATCGTCTATAAACAAAGGAGCATCGGCCAATTTGGCGATGCGTTGATTCAATTGCTGCAATTCCAATTCGGACAAATTACCTCGGCGCAATTTATCACCTTCAATCTCCGTCTCGCTGGCTATCAAACGTTGCACCAACTGCAAGCTGGACATCTCTAACGAAAACACAGCCACCGGCGCCTTGTGCTCCACAGCAATGTTACGCGCCATGGACAACACGAAAGCCGTCTTACCCATGGCAGGACGTGCAGCAATGACAATCATATCAGAGCGCTGCCAACCATTGGTGATTCGGTCTAAGGCATTAAAACCAGAAGGAACACCAGTAACACCAGTTTTGTTCTTCATGGCCTTGTCAATCTCATCCAAAGCCTGCTTGACCAAATGACTCATCTTGTCATAGTTCTTTCTGATGTTGCCTTGGGTAACTTCAAAAAGTCCAGATTCAGCTTTGTCCAGCAATTCAAAAACATCCGTTGTTTCTTCATAGGCATGTGTGATGATATTACCTGAAATGCGGATCAATTCACGCTGGATGTATTTCTGGGCGATGATACGGGCATGGGCTTCAATGTTGGCAGAAGAAGCCACTTGATTGGTCATGGCTGCGATATAGGGCGCACCGCCTGCAGCGTCCAAAAGGCCCTCTTTTCTCAATTGCTGAGAGACCGTTAAAATATCAATGGGAGAACCATTGGAAAACAAAGATCGAACAGAGCTGTAGATTAAAGTATGCTTGGGATCATAAAATGAATTGGGCTCTAAAATCTCAATCACCGAATTCACAGCGGAGTTGTCCAACATCACGGCACCCAGCACTGCTACTTCTAGGTCTCTTGCATTGGGTGGTATTCTTCCCATTTCACTACCCAAGACATTGGCATTGAAATCTAAAGTCTTCTTACCTCTGGTGGTGCGTGTTTGTTTATCCATGAACTTAAAATTAAGGGAAGTCAAATTTAGAAAGGTGCGATGCAATTGCGGCGGTATTCTATCCACATTGCATCCATTCCCTATTTTAATAACTTTTGAAGCGATAAGAATCCCAATAAATTCAGGGTTTCCCGATGAAAATAATGTCAATAAAAAAAGAGTTTTCAACTTACATTTGGATAATGCGGTGGATTCCATTATATGTTATTTTGCTTTGCTTTTTCTCTTGTAAAAAGGAAGAGCATGGAATACCCTCCATTCAAATTGAATGGGTAGGAGAAAATGGGCCGTTTGGATTTGGTCAATCTATTTCTGTTTCTGTTGAAGCCCTTGTCGAAGGCCAAGATCGGATTGAAAAAATAACCATGCAGCTCTGTGATCCCAACCAAAAAGTATGGCTGTCCGTTTTAGAATCAGACCAACTTCCGTCTTCTTCATTTACAGGAAACTTATCCATCGAACTCAATGATCCTTATCTCCCTTCGGGACAATACTACATCAAGGTTACAGCACATACTGAACATACATCAAAATCGGCATTCTTAGATTGCACCGTTTGGGAATTGACTAAGAAACGAAAAAACATCTTTGTCATCAATAACAACGGATTTGCAGGAGCGATGATTGACACTTTATCCTTTGGGATGCAAATGGGAACCTGGCGAAGCGCCCTTGGCCCGAGAAACCTGCCTACTGTAAACTCATACAACAAAACTTTTTGGTCATGCATATCTGGTCAATCGACACTGGAAAGGATGGACATACAAAATCCATACTCAGAATTGTTCACCTATCCGTTTGCTGGCAGCAATGACTATTTCATGGATGTTTCAAGCGACCCACAAGACCACAGCCTTTGGTATAGTACCCAAGATGGATTGAGACAATTCAATAAGAATGGGCAATTTTCCCAATGGATTCCAGGTGACAATCAAAACCACCTCAGCGTCACTGATAAATACTTGTGTGTGAATCAAAAAACACCCGGCCAACCCGGACGCTTGAAATTATATCTAAAGACAACAAATAGTTTGATTCATTCATGGGTTCATGGACTTGACATCGTGGATATGTTTAACTTGAATGAAATGATTGGTTTGATTACGCTAAACAACGGCGTTTATGGAGTTTCGCTTTTTGACCTTGAAACTTTGCTCCCCATCAATTGGCATCCATTATTGGGATACTCCAGCAACAATTTCCAATGCTTAACAACCGGTAATGGTCTTTGGATCAGCGACGAAAATGGACTAAGCCGTTGGAATAATCAAGGTGAATGGATCAATACATGGGGCAATTATCATCCCTCCCGCATGTTGACAGATGAAACGGAACCGTTGCTTTGGATGATCGACGGCGGGAATTTGAAAGGCTTTCAATACCTTACCCAGCAGCAGGTTTATCATAGCGCAGACAACGGATATTCTGAATTGGCAATCGGCTATAATAAGTGAACAAAGACCCGATAAAATGGTTTCTAGATTATGAATATTCTCATCACTGGAGGAACAGGAAACGTTGGTAAAGTACTTATCCCATTGCTCAAAAATTCAGGACACGATTGTTACATCCTGACAAGGTCTCCCAAATCCGATAAAGAAATTTTTTGGAATCCGATTTCACAAGAAGGCAAGTTACCAGATGGAATAGATTTTCAAGCAGTGGTGCATTTGGCAGGATACAGTGTTTCCAATCGTTGGACCAAAAAAAACAAGCAAGAGATGATCGACTCCAGACTGCAGTCCACCATGCTCCTTAAAAAATTGCTAATCGAAAGAAAAGTTGAAAATATAACTTGGATTCAAGCCAGCGCCATTGGCATATACAACAACACACAAGAATGGCAAAACGAGGACAGTGCCCACGGAAAAGGATTCTTGGCACAACTTACAGCAGACTGGGAAAACGCAATTGCTAATCAACCGGCAGGATGGCACAAAGTCATTTTAAGAATTGGGGTGGTTATGGATGCAAAATCAGGAGCGTTGTCTGCAATGCTTCCTGTTTTCAAAATGGGTATGGGCTCAGCACTGGGAACAGGTCAACAATGGATGAGCTGGATAGCCATTGAAGATTTGGCACGAATGATTCATTTTGCTCTAGAAAACAATAACATTCAAGGTGTGTACAATGCAGTAGCTCCTGCACCTGTTCAGAATGACGAATTTGGCCGAGAACTTTGCCGTGCCATCAAACGTCCCTACTGGCTTCCCAAAGTTCCTGCTTTCCTCTTAAATTTGATGGTAGGCGAAATGGCTAGTATGGTCCTCAACAGTCAACGCATATCTTCCCAAAAAATTCAAGACCAAGGTTTTGTTTTTAAACACAATACTCTCGCTCAAAATTTTCAAGAAATATTCAAATGAAAACCAAAGTTGCCATCCATTGGTTTAGACGTGACCTTCGCCTATCTGATAACACAGCGCTCCATCATGCAGTTGAGTCAGGGTTACCTGTTTTGCCCATTTTCATTTTTGATAAAAACATCCTCGATGCCTTAGAAAACAGAAAAGATGCTAGAGTGGGATTCATCCACCAGACGCTTGAAAAAATGCATACAGCATTGCAAGAGCAAGGCAGCGGAATTCAATTCTTTTACTCCACTCCAAAGCAAGTATGGGAAACGCTCATTGAAACCTATGACATCCAGGGTGTTTTCTTCAATCGAGATTATGAACCCTATGCGAGGGAAAGAGACGGTGAAATTTTCGAAATGTTTCAACGCAACAACATTCCATTGCATAGTTTCAAAGACCACGTGATATTTGAAAAGAAAGAGGTCTGCAAAGATGATGGCAAGCCTTACACCATCTTCACACCATACAGCAGAAAGTGGAAATCACTTTTAAAACCTGAGATGCTTAAGCCGCTGCCTGAGCTCAACTTCAATGCATTTTACAAAATGGAAAGTTCTGCGATCATTCCATTAGAGAAAATGAATTTTGGGAAGAGTGATCAAGAAATCCCATCATCTGACATCTCTTTATCCGTTGTAACCAATTACCACGAAACCCGAGACATCCCATCCATACGAGGAACCAGCAGGATAAGCTTGCATTTGCGCTTTGGGACCATCAGTATCCGACAGTGCGTAAAAATTGGGTTGGAAAATAACGAGAAGTGGCTGAATGAATTGATTTGGCGAGATTTCTACCAAATGATTATTTACTGTTTTCCGCATAGTGCTCAATCTTCGTTTAAGCCACAATATGATCGAATCTCTTGGAGACATGATGAAGATGATTTCAAAAAATGGTGTGAAGGAAAAACGGGATATCCCATTGTGGATGCTGGCATGCGCGAGTTGAACGAGACCGGCTTCATGCACAACCGTGTAAGGATGGTTGTTGCTAGCTTCTTGACTAAACACCTGCTGATAGATTGGCGTTGGGGTGAGCGCTACTTTGCGGAAAAACTGCAAGATTATGAATTGGCCAGCAATGTCGGTGGATGGCAATGGGCTGCAGGAAGTGGTTGTGATGCAGCGCCCTATTTCAGAATTTTCAATCCATACAGTCAAACTGAGAAATTTGACAAGGAAAACAAATACATACAAAAATGGGTTCCAGAATGGAAGAGTGCAGACTATCCCAAACCCATCGTTGATCATGCAAAAGCAAGGGAACGTTGTCTTCAAGTTTACAAAGAAGCATTGACAGCGCCTTTGTAGATTTGCAATATGAGTCATACCACTATTCTCGAAGGTATTAAAGTCTTGGATTTGTCTACAGTGTTGGCAGGACCTAGTGTTGGAACGTTTCTGGCTGAGCTCGGCGCTGACGTTACAAAAATAGAATCACCGCAAGGAGATGTAACCCGAACCTGGTATAGCACCCATGAAGATCAAACCACGACGAGTGCTTACTACCTTTCTGTGAACGCCCATAAAAATGTTCAAGTACTGGATTTGAATCAAGAACATTCTGCATTAGAAGCCCGCATTGCCCATACTGACATCCTACTGATGAACTTCAAATCCAGCAATGAAACCAAATTTGAACTGAAACCAGATACACTTCTGCAGCGCTACCCACATTTAATCATTGGAAAAATAAAAGGGTTTGAGCATGAAGAAGGACGTGTTGCCTATGATGTAGCATTACAAGCGGAGACGGGGTTCATGAGTATTAACGGCGAAGTAGGTTCAGAACCATTAAAACTTCCAGTAGCCTTTATGGATGTAATGGCCGCACACCAACTCAAAGAGGGTTTGCTCTGCGCATTGTTAGATAAGACAAAAACAGGAAAAGGAATGCTGGTGGAATGTTCTTTGGAAAGTGCTGGAGTTGTGAGTTTGATGAATCAAGGAAGCAACTTCTTAAAAACAGGACAGATCCCAAAAGCTTCAGGTTCTTTGCATCCCAACATTGCGCCTTACGGAGAACAAATTGTTTTCAAGGACAACACCAGAATTGTATTGGCCATAGGAAGTGATAAACAGTTTGCCTCACTTTGCAATGCACTGCAGTGTGCTTCCGTCTTGAACGATCAGCGATTTTTCAATAACATTTCCAGGGTTCAGAACAGACATGAACTGCATCAAATACTGATGGCAGCGGCAGAGAAGATTTCGTTTCAGACCATCAGAGAACTTTTAATTAAGGATAACGTTCCCTTTGGGGAGATAAAGACAATAGATCGTGTAATGCAGAGTAAAACTGCAAAAGAGAAACTAACCGTTCATCCACATGGAGAACGAAGTATATCGCACATTGGATTTAAAATGATCAAATAAAAAAATCACTGCAATCTTTCAGACTCAGTCCTATGGTATCCTTTGGAGACATGAAGGCTTTTTTCCAATCAATGGGCCATTGAATTTTCAATGACTCGTCAGCCACGTGGAGACACCGCTCTGCATCTGGTGCATAATACTGAGAGCATTTGTACTTGACCAATGTGTTGTCTTCTAAACTAAGAAAGCCATGGGCGAAACCTTCCGGAACAAAAAGGAATTTAAAATCTGAAGCCTTGAGTTCAATCATCATATGCTCTCCGAATGTGGGACTTGAGCGACGCAAATCCACTGCAACATCAACAATACTTCCAGTAACTACTTGAATCAATTTGGCTTGGGATTTTGGAGGTACCTGGAAATGCAAACCTCTTAATGTGTTTTTATTGGAACAACTTTGATTGTCTTGAACAAAAGTCAAATTCAACCCTGTATTTAAACGAAAAGAAGCTTCATTAAAACTTTCAAAGAAATAACCTCTATCATCATGAAATACTCTGGGCTCTATGGTTAAAAGCCCTTTTAGAGACAGTGGAGTAATCTTCATTTATCTGGCTAAGATTGATAAATACAAAAGTATGGTGGTTGCCAATGATACAACGGGGGAAATTACAGATAAGATTCCTGAAGCGTATAGCGGCCTGGGCTCAACGTATACGATATCCCCATTTTGAATATAAAATTCACTGTACTGTAAAGCTTCTATTTTGGACATATCAAACAAATACACTTCATCCTTGCCTTTCACATTCCTGATAACTTTAATCTCAGAGCTTATCCCTCGGCTGCTGATACCGCCAGCAATGGTTATGGCTTCCAATATTGAAACGCGATAATTGGGAAGAATTACAATTCTGCTTGATGACCCACCACCACCAAAATAGATAAATCGATTATTGGTGATTCTAAGAACACAATATGGTTCAACAAAATACCGGGCAAATCGCTTTTCAAGATAATCTTGAGCCTCAAATAGGGTCATGCCGTTCAGGTTGGTTAGACCTAATAAAGGAAGATTGTACATGCCATTCATATCTTGCACATATTCAATTTGTGACATCGTGCGGCTCAACCTTGCTCCTTGCGTTTGGCCTACATCGGTATTCACCACAGATTCAAATATCATATCCCCATTGCGTGTTAATAACATCAACTCGATGACAGAGGAAGTATTTATTTTTTGTTCCCTTGCCACAGTATCCATCTTTGGAATTGCAAAAGGATAGTCCTCATCTGTTTGGAGCATAAAATCTCTATTTACAATACATGAACTGAAAAACAGCATGAGCGCACTGACTAATATGCTTAATTTTGTTATTGATGACATGGAACAAAAATAACACAAAACCATAAACTTGTGAAGGTTGTAATTATTGGCGCTTCCGACAATACGGAGCGATACAGTTATAAAGCCACTGAAGCTTTATTAAAAAAAGGATTCGACATCGTACTTGTCGGGTTGAAAATCAAAAACGTATTTAACCATGCGATACAGCCTACAATACCAGCAATAAATGAAGATGTTGTTGTCACCCTTTATGTTGGTCCTCAAAATCAAGACACCTATATACAAGCGATCATTCAATTGCATCCCGATAAAGTTATCTTTAATCCAGGGACGGAAAATTCTTTTTTCCAGCAAATGCTAGACGATAACAATATCGAATGGGAAGAGGCTTGCACATTGGTTAAACTGAGCTTGAATCAATTTCCATGATTACCATTCGCAAGGCTACACCAAAAGACTGCGATATAATATTAGAGTGGGAAAATAATCCTTTATTATGGGAGGTAACGGATGAACCCGGACCTTTTACATTGGATGATATATCTGCGTTTCTTCTTCATCAAAACTCTATGAACAAAGCAAATCAAGAACGTTGGATCATTGAAAATGTATGCCAGCCTATTGGTATGATTGATTTGTTCCAATGGAATTCTGAAGAACAATCTGTGGGAATTGGAATTGCTGTACCCAATACTGGATACAGAAAAAAAGGATTTGCCACTCAAGCACTAAAAATTCTGCACTCCATTATGAATATGAAATACGGTATCCAGCATTTTCATTGTCTCATTCATCCCAACAATCCGGCATCGCAGAAGTTGTTTGAAAAATTGGGATACCATCTCATACAAACTGAAATCTACCGAAATCAAAAGGTTTATCGATATAAGAAAAGCATTGCATCATGAAAAAATTTGTCATTTTCTCAACCATTATTGCCCTTGGATTGTCAGCCCTATTGGGATATGGATTATGGTACAAATCATCAGAAACTGAAATCATTTTTTCTCTTTCGGAAGAATCAACACCCTCAGAAATTACTGAACAATGGCCCTTTGATTCTTTTTGGAAGCAATCATTTGTTGCTGGATGCATGCTTAAAAGACTTCACCATATTCCTGCCGGTAAGTACAAAATCAATTCCAACATGTCACCCATTGATGTCATCCATATGCTAAGAAGAAAAGAGCAAATTGACATTCTTATCAGGATAGACCTAACCAATCAATCAGATTCCTTGTTTAAACTCCTTGGCCAAGAATTGGGACAGGAAGCCTTACAATATCAAAATGCATTTGACAGTGCTTTTCATTCTGAATATCCTGAGCCAAATGCCAATATCCGAACGACGTATTTTTTTGCTGACACCTATGCCTTTACCTATCAAGAAGATGCCAAAAAAACTGCCAATAGATTTCATCAGTTCTTTTTAGATTTCTGGACAGCTGATAGATTAAACAAACAGAAAGAATTGGGATTGACCAAGGAGGAAGTGTACATCTTAGCCTCCATGGTTAAAGGTGAGACAAAAGTTCTTTCAGAAGCGACTACCATAGCAGGGCTTTACATCAATCGATTGAGAAAACCCATGAAGCTTCAATGCGATGCAACAGTGAAATACGCACTAGAACTAAAGAATGCACAACGGATATTAAAACAAGATCTTAACCATAACTCACCATACAACACCTACCTCATTGATGGGTTACCTCCTGGTCCCATATTTATCACAGAAAAAAAATATTTAGATGCAGTGCTAAACTATCAAAAACACAACTTTTTTTATATGTGTGCAGACGATGATGGCAGCGGCAAACATTTATTTACTTCCTCTTTTGATGAACATCAGAACAATGCTAGACAGTATCAAAAGTATCTGAATGGTTTAAAAATCATGAGATGATCCAAAAAATAGTCATCACCTTCTTGATTTTGACAATTGGTTACAATTGTATCGGCCAAAAAGCAGATAGCCTATGCAATTGCCAAAAGACTGTCCCTATAGGAACAATTGCATTTGGTACTATGAGCTTTATTGCGCTGAATGAAATGTGGTACAAAGACTATCCTCGTTCCTCCTTTCACTTTTTCAATGATGGTGATGAATGGTTGCAAATGGACAAGGCCGGACATGCCTTTAGTGCATACCAGCTGAATCAGTTCTTTTTTAATCAATATCAAAGAACTGGGTACGATGTCAAAAGAAGTTTAAGGAATGCAACAATTTCCGCATTGAGTTATATGACAACCATTGAAATGTTGGATGGGTTTTCAAAAAATTGGGGTTTCTCTCCCTGGGACTTTTCTGCCAATTTATCTGGTAGTCTTTTACATTTAATACAACAAAAAAAATGGGGAGAACAAAAGATTCAAATGAAATTTTCTTATCATGAAACTCCTTTTTCAAAATATAACCCTTCACAATTAGGTGACAATTTTCAACAACGCGTTTTCAAAGACTACAACGGTCAAACATACTGGTTGTCTTTTAATTCAACACTACTTTTCAACAATAACAATACTTTCAGAGATGTGTTATCGCTATCGATTGGATATAGCGCCTCAGAAATGACACATGCGAAAACCAACAATTTTATTGTTAATAATTTTCAACGTCATCGTGAATTTCTTTTTTCTTTTGATGCAGATTTGAATCGTGTGAAATGGAAGCGGAAAGGATTGAAAAAAGTGATGAGGGTTTTCAACGTAATCAAAGTTCCTTTGCCTACAATGAAGATAAGAGAAAATGGAAAAATAAGTTTTCACCTGTTCTACTTCTAACATTGAACGCAATGCGCACATTGAAATTTAGGCAACAATCAACCGTTTAATACTATGAGTAAAACAAAAAAGGCTGCAGCACCTAAAAAAGCTGCAAAGAAGGCCGCTCCAGCTAAGAAAGCTGCTGCACCTGCAAAGAAAGCTGCTGTTAAGAAAGCCGCTCCTGCTAAAAAAGCTGCTCCTAAGAAGGCAGTTGCTAAGAAAGCAGCTCCAGCTAAAAAAGCTGCTGCTCCTAAGAAAGCAGTTGCTAAAAAAGCAGCTCCAGCTAAAAAAGCTGCTGCTCCTAAGAAAGCAGTTGCTAAGAAAGCAGCTCCAGCTAAAAAAGCTGCTCCAGCTAAGAAGGCTGCTCCAGCTAAAAAAGCTGCTGCTAAGAAGAAGTAATTTCATTCTTGCCGAAATTAAAAAGCCCCAATTTGGGGCTTTTTTTATTTCTGAAATACCATTTCCATGAGGATAGGCAGGTGATCACTATAACCTCCCTTGTAACTATCACCAACATAAGTGCGTGAAGGGGACATTTCACCTTTGTTGTTGGTATACATCATAAAATCAAAAGCAACAGGTTCAGCTCTTTTAAATACCCAACCTTTCCTTTCTTGGTTCATTAACTCACCGTTCACTATGAACTGATCTAGAAATCCCCATTCGCCTTTGTAATAATGGCTACCCGCATTTTCCAATACAATCGTTTTCATAGCATTACTGAATGACCTACCATTGACCAACTCCAAACGTGCCACGCTCTGATTGGTTGGATAATCATTGAAATCACCCATCAACACCATATCAGGATTGAGATACTGCTTCATGCTATTGGTCATAACCAAGGACAAAGTTTCAGAAGCCAACATCCGTGAGGGAGCCGACTTCTCTTCACCTCCACTTCTACTAGGCCAGTGATTGACATAAAACACAATCAACTCATTGTTTACTTTTCCAACTACCTCTAAAATATGCCTTGTCTTGTCATTGTCCGGCAAAACCACATTGTGCTTTTTGATACTCACCAACTGCATAACTTTTGAACGGTACAAAAGACCAACATCTATTCCTCTTTCGTCCTCTCCCTCCATAAAAGCAACTTCATACCCTGCCTCTTGAAGACCTCTCTGCGCAACCAAATCATTAAGACATGACGCATGTTCAACTTCAATCAGTCCAACTACAATAGGCCATTGACCGCCATTCTCAATCTTTACACTTTCTATGACCTGCGAGATATGAGCTAATTTCTCCCAATACTTTTGCGTATTCCATTTTAATTTACCACTAGGCGTAAAGTCATCATCATTCTCAGGATCATTGATGGTATCAAAAAGGTTTTCTACATTGTAGGACATGATATAAGCCTCAGAAACTTGACCAATCGGGAATTCACCACTTTTAATTCGCTTCGAGCGCGGAACAAAACAACCTGTGGCAAAAATTACCATCAAGATTAACCCATAAAAAACCTTCAATTTCATGTTCATTAATTTCCGACAAATCTAATCCGATTGTTGGTGGTTGGCTATTTTTACAATATGAAATTGTTGATGCGCACTTTCCAAGTAATCTTGCTAGGTGTCTTACTAAATGGGTGCAAGTCATCAAGGGAAAACTTGGATAAGACCGTTTTCTATTACAATGAAAGTGGAAGTGTAAAGTCCCTCGACCCAGCTTTTTCCAATGACTTGGAAAGCATGTGGATTATCAATCAATTGTTTGATGGTCTGGTAGGATTAGATAGTAATCTTATTCCACAGCCTCTTATTGCCCGTTCCTGGGATATTTCAAACGATCAGAAAACCTATCAATTCCATTTGCGAAACAATGTATGGTTTCACAACTACGCAGGAAATCAAAGACGCGTAATGGCATCTGATTTTGTTTTCAGCTTTGAACGCATCATCAATTCAGAATTGGCTTCTCCGGGCAAATGGATTTTTGACGCTTGTATTAAAGCACAACCTTTTGTTGCCATCAATGACAGTACACTTGAAATAAAACTTGAAAAACCGCAAGGTTCTTTTTTACAATTGCTATCAACAGTTTTTGCCAATGTCGTCTTACCGGAGGCCGTATCAGCATCTGCAGAGAATTTCAGAACTCAACCCATTGGTTCCGGACCTTTTGAATTCAAATATTGGGAGCCCGATGTTGCTATGGTGTTGCATAGAAACGACGAATACTGGATGAGGGATAGCGAAGGTCAATCCCTCCCCTATTTGGATGCGGTAAAAATTGATTTTGTCAAAGATGTTTACGCCGAGTTTCAGGGATTAAAAAGCGGACAGTATGATTTCATGAGTGGATTAGATGCCAATTTCATTGACGAACTCCTTTCACCAGATGGGCAACTCTTAGGCAATCAAGAACAACTGAATATGTTCAAAATGCCTTTTATCAAAACAGACTACATTGGATTTCTCTTAGACGAAAATCGCCATGAAATCACTCAGGACAGAGACTTTCGAAAATTGATTTATTACACAACACCTCGGGAAGAAATTTGTCAACTGCGCAACAATCTCATCCTTCCCGCCAACCAAGGTTTTGTGCCTCCAACGCTGCTGGGCAAGGACCATTTTCACAAGAATCAAAACAGCAATAAAAACACCGTTGATTCATTGATGCTCGTTTTGCATCAAAGGTGGGGAAATCCACTTCCCAGTGTCTCATTGACCATCACCCCTGAGTACACTGATATTTTTGAAATGATGCAGAAGCATTGGTTCAAACTTGGAATCAACATTCAAATACAAGTCCTTCAGTCATCCACTTTTAAAGATGCGGTTGCCAAAGGAAAAGTCACTATGTTTCGAAAAAATTGGTTGGCTGACTATGCTGATGCCGAAAACTTCTTGCAGATTTTTCGCAGAGAACTATGGTCACCCGCTGGAGCCAATTACACCCACTATTTCAATCCCCAGTTTGAGAAGTTGTACAACCAATCCTCTGAATTGACCAATCTTGAAGAGCGGCACCGATATCAAAACGACATGGAAGAAATTGTCTTACAAGATTACCCTGTTATTCCGTTGTACTATGATCAAGTAGTGCATTTTGTGAATAAGCGTATCAAAAATTGGCGCATTAATGGAATCAATCAAATCGATTTAACCAAAGTCAAAAAAGAGCGCTTAAATTAGCCCGCATGTTGAAGATTGATACTCATACCCATATCATGCCGGCGCATCTTCCAGATTGGTCTAAGGAATTTGGGTACGCTGGATTTATTCACCTGGACCATCACCGTTCCGGATTTGCTCGCATGATGCAAGGGGATAAATTTTTCAGAGAGATAGAATCCAACTGTTGGGACCCGAAAATTAGAATTCAGGAATACGCTCAATTTGACACTCAAGTACAAGTGGTATGTACCATTCCGGTATTGTTCTCTTATTGGGCCAAACCAGAGGATGGGCTTCAAGTGAGTCAATTTCTAAACGACCACATCGCACAAATTTTTCAAGAGTATCCTAAAAACTATATTGGATTGGCTACACTACCCCTGCAAGATGTGGATATGGCCATTGCAGAATTGGAGCGTTGCAAAAAATTGGGATACAAAGGAATTCAAATAGGTTCTAATATCAATAACCTCAATCTCAGTGAACCCCTATTTTTTCCGTTGTGGCAAAAATTAGAAGAGCTGGACATGTGCATCATGGTGCACCCCTGGGAGATGATGGGAGAGGCGAACATGAAAAAATATTGGTTACCTTGGTTGGTAGGTATGCCCGCGGAAACCGCTCGTGCGATGGCCTCATTGATTTTTGCAGGTGTGATGGACATGTTTCCAAAAGTTCGTTGGTTGTTTGCCCATTCAGGCGGTTCATTTATTCCTACCATTGGAAGATTGGAGCATGGTTTCAATTGCCGACCTGACTTAGTAGCTGTAGACAATCCCAATAACCCCAGAAATTACATTGGTAAATTTTGGGTGGATAGTGCAACCCACGATCCTGAGTTGTTACATTATATACTAAAAAAACAAGGCAAAGAAAAAGTAGCCTTAGGAACAGACTACCCTTTCCCTTTGGGTGATTTGGAAATTGGCAAATTTATATTGGACATGGGATTGGACGCAGATACCATAGAATGGATGTACCATGGTTCGGCACTGGCTTGGTTGGGCATGAAAAAGAACGATTTTATTGGATAGGAATGGTTACTTCCGTTTTGTTTCCTGCAAAATCTTCCAACTGAATCTTCAAAACATAGGCTTTCAATGCTGTTGTTTTTTTTGTATCCCAGTACAACATGTTTGTTTTCTGATCATAACGCAACATTATCCAGATATTGTCCTTTGTCAAGGCATTGTATCGCTTTATCCCACTCAAATTATCCATCACCAATAGACTACCTTTTTCTCGATCAATGAGCACCACTTTTGGTGCATCTGTATCTTCTAATAAAAAATACTGACCGGATTTACTCACGCCAATGCCATCCTGTTCTTTGCTCCAACCCAACCATGATCCTTCTTCATTCAACTTTACCAAACCCATCTTCGCTTTGATGCTATCTGGCATATCCCTCCAGTATTTGGATGCATTGCTCAGATAAATCTTATGGGCAAAAGCCGATGGCGGTGTAATAGAAAACAACAGACTATCCACCTTGAATTGACCATCCTCCACCCTTCTTTTCATTCTGTACTGCAAATTCAAAGGTGTGTCTTCATACAGCGCATTGGGAGGAATGGTCAATGCCCAATCTTCTGTCTTCAGCAACCCACCTCGCTCCCATGAGATAATATCAACTGGAGTTGATTGGGTTCGCTCATCCTTTTTCTTTTTAATGAATGCAAAAACACAAGTGGCATTTCCACTGAAATCGGTGGCCAAACAAGTAATGGCGTGCACCATCGTATCCTTGATGTGCACCCAACCATCCTTTTCCAAATAAATAAAAGGGTACTGCGGCGCGTTGGGCAATTTGTAACAACGGTGCACATTGGCTTTTTGCGCGGACCACTCTGGATAAAACACATGTGCATTTACATCTTTGGTCTGATTAAAATCTAGAGAATCCAATAAAAGTTCGGAAATGATATTTCCGTCCAGAAGGGTGATAATCTGTTTGACTCCTGTTGGGTGATTGGCATCCAATACAAAATCTTTCACCTGCAAGGCTACGCCAAAAGTGTCCGGCACTTCATACAAAGTATCCTCTCTTCCAAAAGACTCACCAGCAAAATGAAAATCCAAGCGTTGGACATTGTCAAATGACCCTTTGGGAATAAAACTCATGAACTCAATGAGCGGCCGAGAGATGTCCTCAACTTTGAATCCGAACAATGAAGGGTCTATGGTTTTTTCAGTGAACTGATTTCTGATCTCGAAATGAAGATGCGGCCCACCACTCGATCCTGAGTTACCCGATTTACCTATTTCCCCGCCACGAACAACATGAAATTGATTGGGTTCAAAAGTGACATCTAACTCAAAAGACTGTTTCTCGTATTGCAAACGATACACCTCATCAGCCAATGAATTTTTAAATTGAGACAAATGACCATAGACTGAAACCAAATGATGTTGCGGATGGGTAATGTAAATCGCATTCCCATATCCTTTGGCTGATACTTTTACTCTAGACACATATCCATCAGCAATGGACATCACCTTCAAACCTTCTTTTTCTTGGGTTTGGATGTCCCAACCTGAATGAAAATGATTGCTGCGCAATTCAGCAAAACTGCCGGATAAAGAAATGGGGATTTCCAATGGCGAAGAAAAATCATTTGGGAACTTTTGGCCGCAGATATCGCCTGGAAACCTCAAAAGAAGTGAAATCATGAAAACACTGCTCCAAATTAAAATCCTATTCATCGATGGCAATTTAGAAAAACTTGTTGAGAAATTGATGCGGAGAATGAAAAACCTTGTTGGAATTGAATTACATTTGGTGTGCGATAGAACATGTGAAAATGAATCCAGAAACACTATTTGTACAACTTGAAGCCAATATTCGCCGGTTGGGTGAACAGAAGAAGCAATTGGAAGAAACCATTGCCAAACAGAAAGGTGAATTAAGCTCTCTTTATACGATAAATAAGGAGCTTCAAGGGCAAATAGATGATTTGAGAGAGAGTTTAGAACATGTGAACAATCGACCAGTGTTGAATCAGGAAAAAGATTTGGAACCATTCAAAGCTCAGACCCAGCAGAGGATTCAAGACTTGGTAAAAGAGATAGATGAGTGTATAGCATTAATTAACGCTTGAGATGAGTACAGTTTCAGTGAAAGTCAAGATTGCAGGACGATATTACCCGCTGAACATCCAGCAGGAAGAGGAAGCAACCTTAAGACAAGCAGAAGCCAAGATTCAATCCAACATTGATGCTTTTCAAGAAAAATACGGAATTAAGGATATGCAAGACTTGTTGGCCATGACATTGTTGCAAATGGCCACCAAATCGCCGCAATCCTCGCCCTCCACGGACAATTCAACGATCACTCAATTGGAAAAACTCAATGCACTAACAGAATCATTGTTGGTGGAGTAATCCTAATTTTTATCTCTTACCCGCTCTGCAAGCCCTCATGAAAGCATGAGGTTAATGTATTATTCACTAAAACCATAAAACGATGGATCTAATGATTCTTGTGGGTATTGTTGCAGGACTTGTCATCGGCTTTGCCGGGGCTTGGTTCGTTTTCAACAGTGTCCTAAAAACCAGAAAAGAAAGCCTTGTCTCCGAGGCCATGAAAGAAGGAGAAACCATTAAAGAGAAAAAAATTCTTCAGGCCAAGGAGCGTTTTTTAGAATTAAAATCTCAACATGAGAAAGAAGTCAATGATCGCAACCATAAAGTGAAGCAATCTGAAGACAAAATCCGCAACCGAGAAAAAGAATTAGCGCAACAAACTGAGCAGCTAAAGAAAAAGGACAAGGAGATTGAAACGCAAAGAGAGCAATTGAATAAACAATTAGAGCTCACGCAAAAGAAACAATCTGAATTGGACAAAAACAATCAGAAAGCGGTTACTCTCTTAGAAGACTTAAGCAAAATGACTGCTGATCAGGCCAAGAACACCTTGATGGAGCAGTTAAAAGAAGATGCGCGCAATGCAGCAGCGGGGCAAATTCAGGCCATCATTGATGAAGCCAAATTAAAAGCCAATCAAGACGCTAAAAAAATCATCATACAAACCATACAACGCACAGCTGTTGAGCATGCTGTTGAAAACAGTGTTTCTGTTTTTAACATTGAGAATGACGAAGTAAAAGGGCGCATCATTGGTCGTGAAGGAAGAAACATCCGGGCTTTGGAAGCAGCAACTGGCGTAGAAATTATCGTAGATGACACCCCAGAGGCAATAGTACTTTCTTGTTTTGATCCCGTGAGAAGAGAAATTGCTCGATTATCATTGCACCAATTGGTTACAGACGGACGCATCCACCCTGCTCGTGTGGAAGAGGTTGTAGCTAAAGTCAAAAAGAACATTGAAGACGAAATCATGGAAGTGGGAAAACGCACTTGTATAGACTTGGGTATTCATGGTCTGCACAGTGAATTGACAAGAATGGTTGGACGCATGAAATACCGTTCTTCCTATGGTCAGAATTTGCTGCAACACTCAAGAGAAGTAGCCAACCTCTGCGCCACCATGGCGAGCGAGTTGGGATTGAATCCCAAAACCGCCAAGCGTGCTGGTTTATTGCATGATATTGGAAAAGTTCCAGATGATGAAAGCGAATTGCCGCATGCTATTTTGGGGATGAAGCTTGCAGAAAAGTATGGCGAGAAACCAGATGTTTGCAATGCCATAGGTGCTCACCATGATGAGGTGGAAATGAAGTTCATGTTGTCACCCATCATTCAAGTTTGTGATGCTATCTCTGGAGCTCGTCCAGGCGCACGCAGAGAGGTTGTTGAAGCGTACATTCAACGTTTGCGTGATCTTGAGAACATGGCGATGGAATATCCTGGAGTTAGTAAAAGTTTTGCTATTCAAGCAGGACGTGAATTGCGCGTAATGGTAGAAGCTGATAAAGTTTCTGATGATCAAAGTGATGCTTTGGCCTTGAGCTTGGCCAATCGCATCGAAACTGAAATGACCTATCCTGGTCAAGTTCGCGTTACGGTCATTAGAGAAAAAAGAGCTGTCGGCGTTGCGCGATAATTGATTCAGAAATATGTCTATTTATAAGCCCCCATGTGGGGCTTTTTTCATATAAATTATGTTCGTCTTTTTCGAGAAAATTCAATCACTGACTGGGTGAAAAATAGAATAAACAACACATGCCTTATGTGTGTGCCATCATGCGTTCAAAGGATTTTTTTCTTTGCTTTATGAAGACACAACCAACCTTTTGGCTTTATTTCAGTCGAACTGAACGACAAGCGTTGACACTACTTGCTTTTTTCTTTGTGGTTCAGATTTGCGTTCGCATCTGGATTATTCCGCGCTACTTCCCTACGCATCCTCCTCATTGGAAATCACTGCAATTGGTGGATACCGTGGACAATAAAACCCAGGAAATTATAACCGCCTATTTATATGATTCTACAATGGAAAAAACAGCTACGACTGTTGTCTTAGAGATCAATCAGGCAGACAGCGCTCAGCTTGAAAAGCTACCCATGATTGGTGGGTTCCTTGCCAAACAAATTGTTGCTTACCGAGAAGCACTGGGTGGATATTACTCATTGACCCAATTATTGGAAATCAAATACCTCAAGGAAGATACTTGGGAAAAACTTCACGGCCAATGGGCTTGTAATGGAAAAGTAAAGACGATTCAGGTCAATACAGCTGATTTAGAAACCTTAGCCAAACACCCCTATTTGCAATGGACACAAGCGAAAAGAATAATACACTACAGACAAGCTCACGGCCCATTCACAACGAAGGATGAAATAAAAATGGCCAAAGCCATTCCGGACTCCATGTGGACTCGGATTATCCCCTATCTTGCGGTGGATAGCCTAACACGATGAATTTACAAGAAGAAATTAAAAAAACTGTCATTGACGTACCTAATTTTCCCAAGCCGGGAATCATTTTCAAAGACATCACCCCCATTTTTGCCCATCCCGAATTGAGCCGAGCGCTGATTGATCATGCCGTTTCACTGATTGAACCCCTTCAAGTGGATGTCATTGTTGGTCTTGAGAGTCGGGGTTTTCCGCTAGGTTTCGCCATTGCTTTGGCCATGAATAAACCATTTGTAATGATCAGAAAAAGGGGGAAGCTGCCAAGACCAACCTATCAGGTATCTTACGATTTAGAATACGGATCGGCCGCAATGGAGATTCAAATCGGAGACATTCAACCCGGACAACGCGTCTATATCCACGATGATTTATTGGCAACAGGAGGCACAGCTAATGCAGCGGCTCAACTGGTTCAACAATCAGGTGGAACATTGGTAGGAATGGGATTTTTAATGGAGTTGGCTACTCTTAACGGCAAAGAAAATTTAACGTTGTATCAAGTTCCTCTGCATACATTTGCACAACTATAATGAAATGAAAATTTCAATGACAAATTTTCGAAAACATGAATTTTAATCAATCAGAAAATGAGCAAATGATTGCGCAAATGGTGCGTGATTTTGCAGAAAAAGAAATTCGTCCCCATGTTATGGAGTGGGATGAAAGTCAAACCTTCCCTCGTCCCTTATTTGAGAAAATGGGACAATTGGGGCTTATGGGGATGTTGGTTCCTGAACAATACGGAGGAGCTGGATTGGGATACTTTGAGTACAAAACAGCTATTGAAGAAGTGGCAAAAGTTTGTGGTTCAATAGGACTCAGCATGGCGGCGCACAATTCCCTTTGCACCAATCACATTTTGGAATTTGGAGCAGAGGAGCAAAAACAAAAATACCTACCGAAATTGGCTACAGGTGAATGGATTGGAGCATGGGGATTGACTGAAGCCAATACCGGTAGCGATGCTATGCGCATGAAATGTACCGCTGTGAAGGATGGGGAATATTGGGTAATCAATGGAACCAAGAACTGGATCACACATGGCATTACCGGTGATGTGGTGCTTGTGCTTGTGAGAACGGGAGAGTTGCTTGATTCACGCGGAATCACCGCCTTTATCATTGAGCGAGGAACGCCAGGATTCTCAGGAGGTAAAAAAGAAAATAAATTGGGTATGCGCGCTTCAGAAACGGCTGAGCTCATTTTTGACAATTGCCGCGTGCATGAAAGTCAAATCTGTGGTCAATTGGGAGATGGATTTGTGCAAGCCATGAAGATATTAGATGGTGGAAGAATTTCTATTGGTTCATTAGCCATAGGCATTGCCAAAGGAGCCATGGATGCAGCAGTGAAATATTCAAAAGAGCGCGAGCAATTTGGACAACCCATTGCGCAATTCCAAGCCATCGCCTTCAAATTGGCTGACATGGCTACTGAAATTGAAGCAGCAGAAATGTTGTTGTTGGAATCTTGCCACTTAAAAAACACCAAGCAAAAAGTTACCACTGTTGGCGCAATGGCCAAATATTACGCATCAGAAGTGAGTGTTCGTGTGGCCACTGAAGCAGTGCAAATATTTGGCGGATATGGTTACACCAAAGATTTCCCAGTGGAAAAATTCTATCGCGATTCCAAACTTTGCACCATTGGAGAAGGAACCTCGGAAATTCAGAAATTGGTTATCAGCCGTGAAATCTTGAAGTAAACTTTAAGGGTTTATCAATAGTTCCCATTGGCCCGAAAGGGCCAATGTCATTTTCAAGCCATCCTGATCTAGATTCAATTTTCTGACGGTGGCCTGTTGAAACGCTCCTTTAAGTCCCAACTTCTCATTTTGGATTGTTGCTGCCTTTTGATTGACTTCTAACACAACATTACTGAGCACAGATTGCAAGGCAATCTGATTGTAACGATCATCTTTCCATCTGCGCTGCATCAACTCCCAACCAATACCAGCTTCCATTATTTTGTTTTTAAAACCCAAATCAAAAACCAATTCTTCTAGCATTAAATACTGCCCTTGTTCATCCAAAACAGGTTTGGCTTTTAATTCAAAACGAACATTTTTACGTTTAGCTTTCTTGGATTGAATGTCAGCCAGTCCTTCCACCATCATCCATCCTGGCTCATGCTTAGAGACTTTTACTTCTTGAAGTAACACAAACTCATCTTGTCCATTCAAAGCAAGCGATTTACCCTCCCATTGTGTCTGAACAATAAGTTGAATCGCCTCCCAAGTCAATGATAAATCCAATTCCCATGGAACTTGCTTTTGTTCTTTTACATATTGAAATTTTGGGTGAGGTGCCTCGATGAGGGATGGAGCATTGGACCAATTCAACTCTGCTTGCACACCTATCCAAGTAAACAACCTTTTATTCTTTAATTCAACAGGACTCATGCTCACATTCTGGGGATTCACCAGTAAGTAACCGTTCCCTTGCAAATCTATACCCCGATTCAGCTCCTTCAAAACCGATTGATAACTACCAATCAGATTGACTTTATTCATCTGTTGATCACCGGATTGAAGCGCACTAGCGATGGCCTTCTCAAACTCTTGTTGCACCAACTTGGTAAAATCCACTTTGAGAAAAGTAAATTCACATGGATCCAAAGGTTTTAATTTCAAGGTCTCCGACCTCGCTTTAAGCTGAAAATCTGCACCGATTGACCAAATGATTTTTCCAACCCAATGCATTCTTCTGGCATTCTCATTTTGCACACCACAAGAAAATGGAATTACCGGTGATTTGCATTGTCCATCAAAACAAAGCGGACAATAGTTTCCTTCAATGCCATAAGAAAGATACATATCAAAATAAAGGGTATTGCCCTCGGGTTTGAGATGTATGCTGTCACGTGATACTGTATACTTAATTTGAGGCTCGCCGCATCCCCGTTGATCAAAACCCGGCCAAGCCGCATTCTTGAATTGCCAAGGGATAGATTCATTCACTTTCTTTTCAACCTTGGCCAAAGAAATAGAGACAGGCAAAGTAAGATAAGCAGATTTTAAATTGCCCCATTGAACGGTTGTCGCAGTCTCCTCTGTCAGGGTTTTGGTTGATTGACAAGAGAGGAGTACAGAAACAATCACCAAATAAAAAAAGCCGCGTAAGTTCATTATGCAAAAATGAAGGAATCTAGAAGAAATACCATCATCCAATTGCTAAAAAATCACTAACTTTATGGTATGGCGCTCAATGGGGTTTTTTCCTGGTTCATTACCAAAAGGGTTCATCAAATTGACTTGTTCAAGAAACATCCCATTGAGGTGCAGGAAGAACTATTGTCCTATTTGATAGAGGAATCTGGCGCAACGCGTTTTGGCTTTGAACACAACTTTCAAAAAATCAAAAATGCGGATGATTTCAGAAAAAATGTACCCATCAGAAGTTATGAAGCATTCCGACCATACATTGATTTAATCAAAGACGGAGAGGAAAAAGTAACATGGGACACCAAGGTCAAATGGTTTGCCAAAAGCAGTGGCACAACAGACAATCAAAGCAAATACATTCCTGTAACTGCTGAATCATTGGAAGAATGTCATTATAAGGGAGGCAAGGATTTACTTTCCTTGTACTACTACCTCAATCCACAAGCAAGATTGTACGATGGGAAAACATTGGTCGTAGGTGGCGCATCCAAAATATCCAACGACCACTCTGGTAAATTGATTGGAGACTTATCTGCTATCATCATTGACAATCTTCCTATCTGGGTAGAAAGCAAGCGAACTCCAGCAAAGGAAATTGCATTAATGGACAACTGGGAGGAGAAATTAGAAGCCATGGCATTGGCCACCATGAATGATAATGTTACCAATATTGCAGGCGTACCCAGTTGGACACTGCTTTTACTGCAGCGGATTTGCGAGAAAAAAAAGGTAAAAACCATCAAGGAAGTTTGGCCCAACTTGGAATTGTATATGCATGGAGGAATCAGTTTCCTTCCTTATCGTCAACAATTTGACTCCATTATAGGGGAACCCATTCACTATATGGAAACCTATAATGCAAGTGAAGGATTTTTTGGCATCCAAGATGAATTGGGCAGCAATGAAATGTTGCTCATGCTAGATTACGGTATTTATTACGAGTTTATACCATCTGAAGATTGGTTTTCAAACAATCCACAGGCAATAGGACTTGCAGAGGTCGAGGTGGGAGAAAATTACGCCGTTGTCATAAGTACCAACGGAGGTTTGTGGCGTTATATGATTGGTGATACGATTAGATTCACATCTACGTTTCCTTTTCGATTTCAAATCAGCGGACGAACCAAGCAATACATCAATATAGCTGGTGAGGAACTTATTGTAGAAAATGCGGAAAGTGCGCTCAACAAAACTTGCCAAGACCACAATTCCCAAATAACCGAATATACAGTGGGTCCGATAATAACAACTGATAAAACCCAAATTGCCCAGCACCATTGGATCATTGAATTCTTGCATGCGCCTCAAAATTTATCGCAATTTTCGTATGATCTAGATCAAAACTTACAACAAATCAATTCTGATTATGAAGCCAAACGAAAAGGCAATTTGAATTTGCTTCCCTTGCAAATTGAGTCAGTGCCAGCCAATACTTTTCTTCATTGGATGAAGAGCAGAGGCAAGTTAGGCGGACAAAACAAAGTTCCCAGATTACATCCAAATGATGAATACATCCAGTCCATTCAAAATTTTATTCGTCATAATCGCTCTTAGTATTCTGACTATCGGAGCACTGAAATCCCAGTCCATCGGTGTACAAATGAGCATTGATCATTGGGGCAATATTTACCGATGGAACGATACCTCATTGGAAAAGTATGATGCAGTGCAAAATCTATTTTTTAGAAATGGTCATTTGTCGTTTGGTAAAATAAGTAAACTCGATTTGGTTCAACCTCAAAAACCATTTGTCTTTTTTGAAGAGACACAAAGAATTGTATTTCTAGACAACACCTTAAGTGAACAAGGTGAGCATCTCTCACTTCAATCATTAATGCCCCAATCCTGGATCACCCAAGTTTCCGGTTCCATACTTGGAGGATTCTGGTGTTTTGACCACATGAATCTAAGGATTATTAGATTTGATCAATTGGGCAATATGATGTTCAGTATAGATAATCTACCACAGTTTAACCAATTGACTGACTGGGACGCTATAGGCATGACGGAACACAAAAACAGCTTGTTTGTTTGGGACCATCAAAATCTATTTGAATTTGATCTTTTGGGAGGTATATCCAATCAATACGCCAGTGAAAATGGGCAATATTTATTTGATCAAGGAAAAATTTACGAATGGAAGGATCAATATTTAAAGTTGATATCTCCGGTACAGAAACTCTTCAAAAATAGAACAACGTTATTTCACTTTTGTATTTCCAATGACTTCATTTTTTCATGGGATAAAGCCATAATTGAAACTTCATTAGAATAATTTTCAACAATTCCAACTCAAATGGGGTTATTCCGTTAGATTCCCCTATTTTCACGTTTTGAAACCTAAACAAAATTTTATTACGTCATGCATATTGCGATCGCTGGAAATATCGGTTCAGGTAAAACCACTTTGACTACCCTGCTTGCTAAGCATTATAAATACCAACCTCACTTCGAAGAAGTGGATGACAATCCTTATCTCATAGAC
>CANNHA010000016.1 GCA_947504275.1 Flavobacteriales bacterium | reverse complement strand
TACAGTTCATTCATGCAGCGCGCTTTTGATCAAGTGCTTCACGATGTAGCGATTCAAAATTTGAACGTTGTTTTTTGTTTAGATAGAGGCGGTTTGGTAGGTGCTGATGGACCTACGCATCATGGCGCTTATGATTTGGCCTATATGCGTTGTATTCCCAATATGGTGGTGTCATCGCCCATGAATGAGCAAGAGCTTCGAAATTTGATGTACACTGCACAAATGGAGAATATGGGGCCCTTTACCATTCGTTACCCCAGAGGAAATGGAGTCATGACCGACTGGAAGACACCATTTGAAGAAGTGAAAGTGGGGCAAGGCAGACGATTGAAAAATGGTTCTGACATTGCATTCCTTTCTTTGGGACCTATCGGTAATTATGTGACCAAGTCCATTGCAGCTTTGGAGCAGAACGGATTGAGTGTTGCCCATTATGATATGCGATTTGTTAAGCCTATTGACGAGGTAATGCTGCACGAAGTTTTTGGAAAGTTCAAGCATGTCATTACAGTGGAAGATGGATGCATACAAGGAGGAATGGGATCGGCCATCTTGGAATTTATGGGCGATAATGGATATGCCAGTCGTGTTAAGCGTTTGGGTATTTCGGATAAGTATATTGAGCATGGCACACAAGATGAATTGTATGCAGAGTGCGGTTTTGATGTGAATGGAATGATTGCGGCGGTGAACGAGATGTTGGAGTTGTCTATCGCTGTTCAAACGGCTTAAAAATGGAAATTGTCAATCGCGTTGCAGGAAGTGGATTGATTACGATTGACCTCCAAGAGTTGGTGGATCAAGCCATATTTGAATGCATCGATATCAGACCTGTTTTGTGGCAGGGATTGGCCCTGAGAGAAGCAGATTTAAAATCGTTCACAGAAGAATTGCTTCAACAAGATTTCAGAAATAAAGTACTTTGGTTGGATGTTCCAAATGATATTGTCGTGCCCCAATGGGCATATGTTTGGATGCAATGCAAGTTGTATGAAAAGTCAAAAGGTTTTTTTCTTGGGCCGTTGATTGAGGCGCAACGCTCTTTTCTAAAAAGCCATGTCATGCATCTCCAAGAAGCAGACTGGTTAGGGAAAAGGGTGGTGATCAAGGGATGTACAGATCATCGTGTAACGCCAGAAGTTCAGATGATGTTGGTGAATCGCTTATTGCCTTGGGTCAAAAGTTTGATGTATGGTGAACCGTGTTCTACGGTCCCATTGTTTAAGCGGTGATTGCGAACGCTGCATTTTTTACAATTATTATCCTAATCACAAATGTTCTATGCGAATTGTATTCAATTACAAATGCTCTGATTTCACTTGTGTTTCAACAAACATTCCCTTTTTATAGGCTTATATGCACCTTATATGTTTCTTTTTTTTGAAATTCATTTGACATAATGTTGTTCCATGAAACAACAAATATTTTTAGAATCCGACCAAATTTACAGGGTAACTTGGGTCGCTCCGATGGATGGAATGTTCTACAACCAACTGGAAAGTCAATCATTGAACGCTGAGTACCTTCAGGAGCAATTGGAAGGGGCTGGTCAGTTGTTGGGATGGGTCATGGTGCCAGGACAATGTCATATTTTAATACAACTGAGAACAATGAGAAAAGGCGAAGGTGTCTTGGTTTTTTCTGAAAAGATGAAATTGATTTTTGGCTTGGCATTCTTTTTTGAGACAGATCGACGATACAGTGCCAGATGGGTAACGCCAAAGTTTTTATCATGCCCTGCTTATGGAGTTGCGCGAAGTTTTATGCTTAGAGATCAAATTAGATTTATACATGATGTGCCTGTAGCATTGGGTTATGCTGTGGATGAGTTTGATTGGCCATTGAGCTCTGCCCAATATGTGCACAATGCCAAATGGAATCATCCGTTGTATGATTGGTGGAAGAATGAAAATACAAATTTGACCATCAATGACTCCGCAGTTGCGCAATAATGATTAATTTGGTTCGATGAATTTATACAGCAGTAAACAACGTTGGAAATGGTTTTTGGTCTTATTGGCTTTGTTGTTGGTGTTGTTTACATTGGGATATACCCAGGTTATCGTTGATCGGATTAAGGAAGACGAGAAGCAGAAGGTTGAGTTGTGGGCGCAAAGTATCAGTAGGAATGCGCAATCTACAGAGTACATTGATTCTTTATTGCATTTGCTAAGAGCTGAAGAAGAGACCAAGGGGAAATTAATCGGAAGGGCGTTGAGCATTATTTCCAATGGTGATCCCAATCTTGATTACTCTTTTCCTTCTGAATTTTTAAAGGAAAACAATTCCATTCCCATTCTGCTTTATGACAAGGAAAACCGCTTTCAGCAAGGAAAGAATTTGCCTAAAGGCAAGGAGATGAATGCGCAATTTGCTGATTCTTTAAGAGACAAGATAACAGAGAAGTACGCTCCCATTTTGATTCCAGAATTGGGTATGAAATTGTATTTTGATGACAGTGAGTTGTACAAGAGTATCGAGCAAAAGTTAAATGAGTTGAACAATAGCTTCTTGAACAATGAGGTTGTGGGTTCAACGGCAGTGCCCATAGTTGTTATTGATCAGAAGACTGGAAAGGTTATTAAGTATGCTCGATTGAAGGAGGAGGACGTGACCAATCCTGCGCGATTGGAAGAGATAAAATCATTTAACGCTCCCATTAAAGTTGTGCAGCCGGATGGCTTAGCAGTGAATATTTATTATGAGGATTCTTTGGTGCTGCAGCAAATCAAGTATTTCCCCATTGGGCAGTTGGTTTTGGTAGCAGTATTCCTCATGGTGAGTTACCTGATTTTTTCCACATATCGCAAGGCAGAGCAAAATCAAGTTTGGGTAGGGATGGCCAAAGAGACGGCTCATCAATTGGGCACGCCCCTAAGTTCACTCATGGGATGGGGTGCTTTATTGGAGTCACAAGGTGTGGAGAAGTCCTACATTGAGGAGTTGAACAAGGATGTGAATCGATTGCAAATCATAACGGAACGTTTCTCCAAGATAGGTTCTCAAGCTGAATTGAAGGAAGTGGATTTGAGAGCTACGATTCAGGAAGCGGTGGACTATGTCCAGAAGCGAGTCTCCAAGCACATTCAGTTCGAAAAACATCTGCCTACACAACCGGTTGTATTAAAGATCAATGAGCCTTTGTTTGGTTGGGTCATAGAGAATTTGGTAAGAAATGCAGCAGATGCCATGGGGGAGTCTGGTGTCATTGAGATTCGAATTTTTAGTGATGATCAATGGGTTCATGTGGAATTGCGGGATACTGGAAAGGGAATACCCAAGAACAAATGGAAGACTGTATTTAAACCCGGATATACAACCAAACCACGCGGATGGGGATTGGGATTGTCATTGGTAAAGCGTATTGTAGAAGAATACCACAAAGGACACATCTATGTGATTAGATCCGAGGAGGGCGCGGGAACTACTTTCAGAATTGACTTAAAGCGTTAGGTCCTTGACCATAACATAATCATTCATCTGGTATCCATTGCCAATTTCAATGTCTTCTGATTTTTCAATGGTAAACCCAATGTGTTGGTAGAAACCAATGGACTTGTTGTTTCTGTTGACATTTAATTCAATTTCCTTCTTGCCTTGATGCCGACCTTCCTCAAAAATATGGGTTAACATTTTAAAACCCCATCCATTTTTTTGTGCCGCAGGATGCACATATAACTTGTGCAATCTCACTCTCAGATCATTGTGGTGAATGCGGTAGGATGCAAATCCGTGAGTGATGTTATCTTCTGTGAGTATGATGAAAACATCACCTTCTTCCATCTGTTTTTCTAAAGAAGAGACACTGTACATTTTATCTAGCATATAATCGATTTGATCTTTGGAGATCATATAGTCATACACCAAAGGCCAAATGACATGTGCCAAATCATGAATGATTTTTAAATCTTTTTTTTCTACAACTGTTATACTAGCCATGCATGGTTTCTTTTCTTCCATATTTCATCATTAATGAGGCTTCGTATTCTAAAAATTCCTGCCATCTTTTGTCCACATCAATGCCTCTGCTGTATTTGCGGGCAAATCCAATAAAGGTAGCGTAGTGTTCTGCTTCACTGGCCATTAAACTGAAGTAAAATTGTCTCAGTTCTGCGTCCTGCACTTCTTGCGAGAGAATCTTAAATCTTTCGCAGCTGCGCGCTTCAATCATAGCGGCAAAGAGCATTCTATCTACAAAGTTCTGTTCTTTGCTCCCTCCTTGTTTGATGAATGCGGCCAAATCATGGACGTAATCATCTTTGCGCTCTCTGCCTAACTTTAATCCGCGTTTCAGCAGTTGATCATGAACTTGTCCAAAGTGATCCATTTCTTCTTGCGCTATTCTGACCATTTCTGTTACCAAATCAGGAAATTCGGGATATCTCACAATACTTGAAATGGCATTGCTGGCGGCCTTTTGCTCGCAATAGGCGTGATCAGTGAGAATTTCCTCAATGTTCTTTTCGGCAATATTTACCCAACGGGGGTCAGTGGGCAATTTGAGCCCCAACATTACTTTTTCAGACATGTTGCAAAGTTGAGGCGAAAAGAGAAAAAATCAAAACCCAAGAGAATGTTGTCTTTATAGTGAAAATTAGTTTCTACCTTCGTTACTGATGAAAAGAACGAAAAGAAAAGAAGGCTTAGGCAATAAGAGAGTGGTGACGGAACAAGTGATGCAAGCATTGAATGCAAGTCCTACGCGTCCGGTGAATTATAAGCAGTTATCAGCGATATTAGGCATTCAGGATTCAGGCAGTCGTGTTTTGCTTATGGAAGTTTTAGAGGAGCTGAAGGCAGCTGGTTTGATTAAAGAACGCGAACGAGGTAAGTATTTACCTGCTGTCCTGACATCCAATTTGGTTCAAGGGGTCTTGGACCTCAATCGATTTGGAAGAGGTTTTGTGCGCGTTGATGGTGTTGATGAGGACATCATGCTGGAGAAAGGAAAATATGGAACGGCTTTACCGGGGGATGTGATTGAACTGTCTCTTTCAGGAACAACTCGGAGACCAAGGGTAGAGTTTAAGCGCATTGTGAAGCGCGGAAGAGAAGAATATGTTGGTGTATTTCATGACAAAGGGGTTTACGCAGAGGTAAAGCCGGTGAGTAAACAGATGCCCATTTATTTTGTGATCAAGGAAGATGGAAAATCTACCGCCATCAACGGAGATAAAGTTTTGGTTAAAATAAAGCAATGGACAGATCCAAAAAGAATGCCCATTGCCGAAGTAACCAAGGTATTTGGTCAACAAGGGGTTCACGATGTTGAGATGCACGCTATACTTGCAGAGTTTGATTTGCCCTATGAGTTTCCTGATCATGTAATAGCAGCGGCAGCTGAAATAGAGGCCGGTTTTACGCCTGAGGAAATAGCTACTCGAAAAGATTTTAGAGGGATAACTACATTTACCATTGACCCATTTGATGCAAAGGATTTTGACGATGCATTGTCTTTGCGAAAATTGGAAAATGGCAATTGGGAAGTAGGGGTTCACATCGCAGATGTTACCTTTTATCTGAAGGAAGGTTCTGTTGTTGATCAAGAAGCTCAGCTCAGAGCAACCAGTGTTTACTTGGTGGATAGAACAATTCCCATGCTGCCAGAACGCTTATCCAACGAGCTTTGTTCTTTAAGACCACAAGAGGAGAAGATGACTTTTTCAGTTGTGTTTGAAATTTTACCCAAAGGAGAAATCGTCAATCATTGGATTGGAAGGACCATCATCAAGAGTGATCGCAGGTTTACCTATGAGGAGGTTCAAGCCATGATTGAAGGTGCAGACGGAGATTATAAGGAGGAGTGCATCACCATCAATGAGTTGGCGAAGTTGTTTAGGAAGAAACGATTTGATGCAGGAAGTATTGATTTCAGCAGTGAAGAGGTGAAATTTAAGTTGGATGAAAAAGGCGTGCCTACAGGTGTATACGTGAAAGTGATGAAGGAGTCCAATCAACTCATTGAAGAGTTTATGTTGTTGGCCAATCAATACGTTGCGATGTATGCAGGTAAGCCAGCCAAGGGAAGTCCAAAGCCATTCGTATACCGTGTTCATGATCTGCCAAGCCCAGAGAAGGTTCAACAATTGAAGACCTTTCTGAAACATTTGGGTTATAAATTGCCCAGGAGCACTGACAGTGTGAGTGGAAGTGTCATCAAAGAATTATTGGCAAGAGTAGAAGGGAAGCAGGAAGAAAGTATGGTTCAAATCATGGCCATCAGATCAATGGCCAAAGCGGAGTACAGCACCAAGAATATTGGACACTATGGTTTGGCATTTCCTTATTATTCACACTTTACGTCACCAATCAGACGATACCCAGATGTAATTGTTCATCGTTTGTTGGATAAATATATACACGATCAAGGTTTGCCCAATGTGTCTCAATTGGACCTCCATTGCAAGCATGATTCCATGATGGAAAAGAGAGCGGCAGATGCTGAACGAGCCAGTACCAAGTACAAGCAAGTAGAATTTCTATTGATGCACAAAGATCAAGTGTTTTCTGGTCGTGTAAGTGGAATTACTTCAGGGGGTTTATATGTTGAGTTAAAAGACAATAAATGCGAAGGGTTTCTTCCTATGGAGGAGTTGGGTTTTGATTTTACTTTTGAAAAGGCTGCTTATATTTTGGTCAATGATCAAGGTGAAGAGATTCATTTGGGCGATGAGTTGGAAGTGAAAGTTAAAAGTGGCGATTTGATTGAACGCCAGATAATATTTTCACTGGTCGATTAAGTTAATTTTGCGGAATGGCTGATTTCAGTGTAGTCATTATCACTTTCAATGAAGAGCGTAATATTCAACGTTGCTTGACTTCTGCTTTTCAAGTTTCAGATGATGTAATTGTGTGGGATTCAAATTCCATAGATAACACTGTTCAAATCGCGGAGTCTTTGGGGGCTCGTGTTTTTAGTAAGGATTGGCAGGGCTATTCCATTTCTAAGAACATGGCCAATGATCAAGCCAAGTATGATTGGGTGTTGTCATTGGATGCAGATGAATGTTTGGATGAGGAATTGAAACATTCACTTTTGCAATGGAAATTGAACAGTCCGAAACCTGCATCATTTCATCGTTTGACCAATTACTGCGGTTCATGGATTAGGCATTGCGGTTGGTATCCGGATACAAAATTCAGGTTGTTCAATCGTCATGAAGTGCGTTGGGAAGGTCTGATACACGAGCAATTGCAATCAATATCAGCAGTCAATCCCGTTGTTTTAAAAGGCAATTGTTTGCACTACAGTTATTATGATCGTCAAGGTCACTATGCCCAGGCGTTGAAATTTGTAACCTTGATGGCGCGCGAGAAAGTGACGGCAGGAAAGAGAACCTTTTGGTGGATGCGTTGGTTATCACCCTTAGCCAAGTTCATCAATATGTTTGTGATCAGAGGAGGGTTTTTAGATGGATGGGCTGGTTGGCATGTTTGCAGAATTTCAGCTTGGGCCGCATATCAGAAGTATACTTTGTGGTATCAATTTCAATCAGAAAAGGAAGCATGAGCAACATCCAGCGAATCATGATTGTCCGCACAGACAGCATTGGTGATGTTATGCTGACTTTGCCCGTGGCGTATTATCTCAAACAGATGTTTCCCAAATCGGAAATTTTATTTTTGGGAAAGTCGTATACAAAAGACATTATTGATCGCTGTCTTTGGGTTAATCGTTTTGTCAATTCAGATGATTTCCAAACATCAAGCGAGGCTGAGAAAATGATGTCCGGTTTGCGTTTGGATGCTGTGGTTTTTGCATTGCCAGATTCGTTTTGGATGAGGGCAGCACATGCAGCGAGTGTTCCTGTTCGCATCGCCACCGGTCATCGTTTCAGCAGTTGGCGTTGGGCAACGCATCGTCCTATGTTTGGCCGAAAGAATTCAGATTTGCATGAATCTCAATTGAATTTGAAATTGCTCAGTCCTTTGGGTTTTAAAGTTATACCTACCTTGAATGAATTAGATCAACTGAACTTGTTGTCTTTTAATGCACCAGATAAAAAGAAGCGATTAATCATTCATCCTTTTTCTCAGGGTAGCGCATTGAATTGGAGTTTGGAACAGTATGATGAGTTGGTAGGCTTGTTGATGAATGAGGACTGGGAGATTGTGGTATCAGGAACGGTCAAGGATCAGGAGCGGTTAACCAATTTTGCAGGAGTGCATTTGAAGTCAATACCATCCGTTTGTGGTCAATTCAATTTAACGGCTTTCATCGATTACATTGCTGAGAGTGAAATGCTTTTGGCGTGCAGTACAGGACCCCTTCACATTGCGGCAGCTGTAGGAGTTAAATCAGTTGGTTTGTATGTGGATAGGAGACCGATACATCCTGGAAGATGGTCTCCTATTGGTTTACAAGTTTTTATTCTACAAGAAAAGGATCAAGGGCAGGAGCAAATACTGATTAAGCCAAGCGAGGTCGCCACTTTTCTGAAGACCACAATGGCGCTCCCAACCACCAAGCTGTGAAGAAGGCAATGAAGGTTATTCCAGCCTGCGTTTCAAGTGTGTCTTCCGTTACCATAGAAAACAAAATTATCATCACAAAAATACTGGCAATGAGCGAGCATCTTTTGGCTGATCTGATAATGTTGTATAAAAAGACAAAGCAAAAAACCATACCAAGAATACCCAGCGTTAAAATGATGGTCAAATACTGATTATGGGTTCGGAGTTGGTATTTAGGTAATAAGCCATGATTGTCCCTTGCGTATCCGTCCTGAATCACATCGTTTAGATCTCCAGTGCCTGTGCCCAAAACCCAGTTTTCTCCAATCAATTGCAGGGCGTTTTGCCAATAAATAAAACGTTGAAACAAAGAGTATCCGTTGGGAGCATCACCCAACCGAATCATTTGGTATTCAAAAAACAATTTGTCCAAACGGCGCTCTAGACCGTTCATTTCAGAATATTGACAATTGGGGATACCCATTTCAACTTCCTTAACTTGTTGATTGGTCAGTGATTGAACCGTTTGCTCATCTTTGGTTTTTCCCAATGAGCTGATGTAACGGATGAGTGTTTGATGGATGTCTCCTCCGGATAGATCTTTTTGGTTGTAATCCATTTCACTGCGATCGTTCCAGGATTCAATAAGCTCCTTTTCACAAATATTCAAATGGACCAAATACCCATTTTCAATCTGACCATGATCCAAAAGACTTACGTAGTTATTTCCTTGAGCTGTTTTCTCCAACGCATATTGATTTGGCTTGATGGTATTGTAGGCATTGAAAAGATGGATAATGTATGCCAATCCTACAATGGTGAGTAATCCAAGTATTCCGAAGGTCCAAAGCTTATAACGGTATGAGAACCTTAGTTTCAAATAACGGACAATAAAAAATAAACCTGCAATTGCGACCAAGAAGATCCCAGTTGCAGATTCAATCAGGATAAGGTAGTATATCAGAAAAATAGAAAGTCCAAATCGTGTAATGGTTTTCCACAATTGATGGAAAGGATAAGACCAAAGTAATGCGATGCCCAAAGCACTGAAGAGCCCCATGCGCACATGTGATGTAAATACACTGTACTCACGAATTTGAGAGGGGCTGAGTTTTTTTGATACCACCCAATGCGCCAGCGGCATGGCATTGTGCACCAACAAAATGGAGACTACTGCAGAAATGACAATACCCAAAATAAAGGCCCCTTCAACCATTCTTCTTTTTTCTTTTTTCAAGTCTGTTAAATAGGCCGGTAAAGTCAAGGACAGCAATAACAAAGGCAATTTGATTCGCAAATCATTAAGGCCAAAATTCCAATTGGTTGACCACAACATAGCTATCATCAGCAACATGTAAAGGATCACCCAATTTCTGGTGGCTGAGAAGGTTATAAATGCCCATGGTTTGATTTGTTTGCGCGCAATATCTAGCAACCATTGCAACGTTATTCCAATGGTGCCTATGGACATCAAAACGGGAGATAACGATAGACCAATGACGATGAAGATCATCCATGTCATGATTAACCAATGGTGTATGTTGTTCTTTGGCGTCATGGAAGCATTAAAATCTTCTTGTAATCTTTGGAAAATATCTCGAGTGATTTCTTTACCACCGGATCATAATGAATGATTTGGCGTGAGTAAGCTCTTGGATTTCCAGATCTTCTGACCATTTCTCTTTCCAACAAATATTTTAAAGTTGATTTGTTTTTCTCAAACTCCTTGTTGTTTTCAAAGTAAACTTTTTTCTGTAAGGTTATGATTTCATTGGTCAATTCTGGCTTGGATTTTTTCAAAAGCTCTGCTTGTTCATCCCACAATTTTAACTCTTCACCAATAGCGAAAAAGTTTGTTTTCTCGAGAAAGGTTTTAAAAGATTCCAGATCATTCTGAGAAAGATTGAAATTGCCTAGGGTGTCTATAGCGTTGAAGTCAATGGTGCTTTGTGTAACGAAATCGAATAGCGCAAATTTCTTGTGGAGGTTGTCCAACCAGGCATTGCCAGACTCTGTATCCACAGTAACATCGGGCAACACACCGCGACCATCTGTGACCGGCCTTCCTTTTTTGGTTTTGAATTGCTGAATTTTCTGTTCATCTACAGCATCTACTTTTCCTGTTTTTTGATCGCGGTGGCTATAATCCAAACGTTGAACACATCGTCCACTTGGGGTGTAGTACTTGGCTACTGTCAATTTCATTTTTGTATTGTATGCCAAATCAACCGTTTGTTGCACCAAGCCTTTTCCAAATGATTCTTTTCCAATAATGACTGCGCGATCCAAATCTTGAAGGCTACCGGATACAATTTCACTAGCTGAAGCGCTGTGATCATCAATCAATACGATAAGCGGGATATTGACATCCAAAGGTTCTGCATTGGCCATGTAAGTGTTTTTCCACTCGGCAATTCTTCCTTTGGTTTCAACAATGGGTGATCCTTTTGGAACAAAAAAATTGACAATTGAAACAGCCTCTCTCAATAGTCCTCCGCCATTTCCTCTGAGATCAAGAATTAATCCATTGATGTCTTGTTTTTTTAAATCAAGGAACGCCTCTCTTACCTCTGAGGCTGCTGTTTGTGTAAATCCCTCTAACAGGATATAACCAGTTTTGCTATCTGGGACAACGCCGTAGAAAGGAACGTCTTTGTTTTTGACTGATTCTCTTTTTACATCCAATGTTTCCTCTAACCCTGTTTTTCCCCTCTTCAAAGTCAATGTTACGGTGCTACCGGGTTGTCCTTTGATGAGCATGGCCGATTCATCATCGGTTAAATCTTTGATCCATTTGTCACCAATTTTTACGATGGCATCACCAATTAGTATTCCAGCTTTATCAGCACCAAATCCGTCGTAAACATCAGTGATGTAAACCAAATCATTTCTTCTTTTGGTATTGATGCCAACGCCACCATAGGCGCCTGTTTGCATAAACGTTGCTTCTTCAATTCTGCTCTCTGGGTAGTATACCGTGTATGGGTCAAGAGAAGCCAGCATCGCATCGATGGCTTTTTTCATGAGGAAACCGGGTTCAGGTTCATCCACATAGGCCTCTTGCAAGTTGCGGTAGACATCCGTAAAAATCTCAATGTTCTTGGTAACCTCAAAAAGTGTGTCTTTATAGTATGCTGCGGAAGTCAAGATGAAGACACCAAGAGCCAATGTTATTTTGCTTGCGTTGTTCCAATATTTTTTCATGGCAATTCTTTTATTTGGGTATTGAGGTTGTTCAGCAGCAACCCCATCTTCTCATAAACGTATGCGTATTCAGGTAGTTGCTTTCCGGTGAAAGTAAAACACAAATGATAATTTTTATCTTCTACCGAAATCAAGTGGCGTTGCAATCGGTAGGCTTCACGCATCAGTCGTTTGATTCTGTTGCGATCATGCGCACGCTTGTAGTTTCTTTTGCTGACTGTAAACATCGCCTTTAATCCTTCCTTGTCTTCTGATTTCCGGTGGATCAAAATAATAGCAGGATATTTTATGGCTTTTCCTTTATCAAACAACAACTCAATGCTTTTGCGTCGCTTGAGTCGTTCATTCTTGGATAAAGTAAAGGGACCATTCATGCGGAAAGCGCTTAGGGGTTCAAAAACTGATTGAAATTTTTCCCTACTTCAATGGCTTTCAATATTTCATGGTCTGTTGGATACAATACTTTGAAAGCGGTTCGGTCTTCAAACAGGTATCTGCCTAATGTCGATTTGATGCGCTGTTTGATGTCGACTTTGGCTCTATTCCATTCTCTGTTGTTGATGCTCAATTTTTTGGCTTTGGCCAATTTCAGAATCTCATTGAGCATTTGCTCAGATGTTTTGAATTGCGCAATAAAGTCATCCTCTGATTTGTATTTTTTGAGTTGGTTGTAATTTTTGTCAAAATAGTCAAAACAAAAATCTCTCAAAACACCTGATCCAAAAAGACTGTTGAGCACAACATTGTTAGCGGTGTCCAATGCCACAAAAACTTCAGGAGTAATCCCGCCAGATCCGTATACAATGCGGCCTTTAGGCGTCTTGAATTTCAAGGTGTCTATTTTTTGGATGCTGTCAGAATGAAACAATTCACCATGGATATAGCGCTCAGAAAATTCGTCAAAGTAATTGGTGGAATCATTGTAAGGCTTTTGAATACAACGCCCAGTTGGTGTATAGTAGCGCGCAATGGTTAAACGAAAAGCGCTGCGGTCAGGAAGTTCAATCTCATGTTGAACCAATCCTTTTCCAAATGTTCTTCTGCCCACGGTTACACTCTTGTCCCAGTCCTGCAAGGCACCAGCGAAAATCTCACTGGCTGAGGCGGACTCTTGATCCACCAGTACCACGACGTTCATGTTTTTGAACTCTCCATCTTTGGTAGTGAAGTATTGTTTTTTACCCGCATGGATTCCGTTGGTATATAAGACCAATTTGTCTTTGGGTAAAAACGACTCAGCCATTTTAAAACTTTGATCCAAAAGACCTCCGCCATTTCCACGTAAATCAACAATTACCGTTTTGCATCGCTGACTTTTTAGTTGACGAACCGAGAGTTCAAACTCTTCGAAAGTATTCTGCCCAAAATTTTCTACTTTGACATATCCAATTTCCTTATCCACCATAAATGAAGCTGGTATGCTTTTCAGCGGAATATTACCACGTTTGATGGGGATTTCTATTGCATTGTTGTTGTTTTTTCTGACAATAGATAATTTTACTTCAGAGCCGGATTTGCCCTTGATCATTTTCTGAACTTTGTCATTGTCCAATTTTTCTTTGATGATGTCTTTCCCATCCACCTTCACAATGCGATCTCCAGGAAGGAGTCCTGCACGCTCAGCAGGTCCGCCAGAGATGGTTTTTACAACACGAAGCGTGTCTTTGTATACAATGAACTCCATGCCGATTCCTTCATATTCTCCATTGATGCGCTCTTGGCTTTCTGCTATGGCTTCAGGAGAAATATAATAGCTGTGTGGGTCAAGGTGAGAAAGAATGGATTGAATAGCGCCTTCAATGAGCATTTTTTTATCGACGCTGTCCACATAGTTTTCTTCAATGAAATCAATAAGACTGACCAGCTTATTGGGGTTTTCTTCTGCGCCAGTCTTGATGGTTAATAAGTTGGTATCGGCCAAATAGGTGCCAATTAAAATACCAACAACCAGGACCATTCCGAAATACAATGGTTGAGCAGAGGAAGGCCTGATTTTTTTTCTCAAAGGCGCAGGGGACGGGGTTTGTGGAGTATTCTCGTTCATTAGGGCTCAGCAATCTGTACTACTTCAATTCCAGCATTTTGCAAAAAGTGAATTGCGGTGTTGTCTTTGTATTCTTCAACGTATACCATTCTTTTGATTCCGGATTGTAATATTAATTTACAACAATCTTTGCATGGGGACAACGTGATGTACAGGGTGGAATCTTTGGCGTTATTGGTGGATTTGGCGATTTTGGTGATGGCATTGGCCTCTGCATGAAGCACGTACCAATGGGTTTCGCCCAAGTCATTCTCGCAAGTGTTGGGAAATCCGCTTGGAGTGCCATTATATCCGTCTGAAATGAGCATACCATCTTTGACCAATAGGGCGCCAACTTTTTTGCGGTAGCAATGGGACAATTTGGCCCATTCTTGCGCCATTTTTAAATAGGCCCGATCATACCGCTCTTGTTTTTCCGCCGTCATCTTTATCTTATTGCAATAGCTACAAAAATAGGGAGTGCGGGTTATATTCGCATCATTATTTTTTAGTCCAAAAAAAACATGAAAATCTATACCAAAACAGGGGATCAAGGAACCACCGGAATCTTGGGTTCTGAGCGTTTGGAAAAGTTCAATATTCGAATTGAAGCCTACGGCAACGTTGATGAACTCAATGCCCAAATTGGCGTCCTCAATGCCCAGTATAACGATAGCAATGGTGATTGGGTGCAAGATCGTCTGTTTGTTTTGGGCAGTTGGTTAGCCGTTGAACCTGGCTTAGAAACCCAAATTCAGATGCCCCGGATTGAACAAGTGGACATCGAAAGATTGGAGAAAGCGATGGATGAGATGGAATCTCAACTTCCGCCTTTGAAAAATTTCATTCTACCTGGTGGTCATGCCGCTTCAGCTCAGGCCCACGTTGTCCGTTGCATTTGTCGTCGCGCAGAGCGCTCAGTGTGGGAACTCAATCATCAGCATCCGGTTCAACTGGAAATTCCGGTTTTTTTAAACCGATTGTCTGATTATTATTTTACATTATCTCGATGGATTTTGCAGCAAAATGGCTTGTCTCCGAAATGTTGGATTTCTCAGAAATAAATAATATTTCCACAAAGGCTTGTTTTTTTGACTTAAAATTTTACTTTCGCACAAATTAATACGTTCAACCCTTTAAAAAGAAACTGCTATGTATTGGACGCTAGAACTTGCCTCTTATTTGGAAGACGCCCCATGGCCAGCCACCAAAGATGAGTTAATCGATTACGCCATGAGAGCTGGTGCTCCATTGGAAGTTGTAGAAAATCTGCAGCAAATTGAGGACGACGAAGAAGTATTTGAGAGCATTGAAGACATTTGGCCGGATTACCCCACCAAAGAGGATTTCTTCTTCAATGAAGACGAATATTGATTGTTCTTCTCGAATTTATTGAATTACCCACCGGACAGTAGTCCGGTTTTTTTGTTCCATTAATACCGATTGATTCTCCATTTTCATAAGATCCGAAGCATGATAGTGGCGGATGGTGAGTAGTTTTACTCCCTCATTGTACCTTATGGCATATTTGTTTTCCAAAGCTGTGATCAATGCCTGCAGCTTGTGGGGTTCGCATTGAATACAAAGAGTAAAACTTAAAGCGCTATTCTCCATCAATTGTACTTTGATCCCCAATTGATGCAAATGATGGAATATTTCAACAATGTTGTCTTCTACAACAAATGAAAAGTCCTTGGTGGAAATGGAGATCAATGTTTGATTTTCTTTTTCGATGTAACAGCTGGGATAATGTAATCCTGGAAAGTGTCCTATCAATGTGCCTGGCAATTGTGGATTCACAAAGGAGGCAATGCGCAAGCTGATGTTTTTGGATTCTAGTGGCTGAATGGTTTTGGGGTGAATAACACTTGCTCCGTAATACGCCAACTCTATGGCCTCTTGGTAAGATATTTTATCAATGATTTGTGCATCTGATTGTTTCTTTGGATCAGCGTTGAGCATGCCAGGGACATCTTTCCAAATGGTCAATTGATTGGCATCTAGGCAATGTGCAAATATGGAAGCGGAGTAGTCACTACCTTCTCTGCCCAAAGTGGTCCACTCTCCGCTGGCTGTGCTGCCAATGAAACCTTGGGTGAGCAAAACATTGGTATTGTTTTTTAGGTCAATTATTTTAGATTGTGTAGTAGACCACTGCACCCGAGATTCGCGATGAAGGTTGTCTGTAATAACAAAATCAGTAGCCATGATGAATTGATGATTCAAGGCAATCTTGTTCCAATAGTCATGCAAAAGTGAAGTGGAAATGATTTCTCCAAATGGGATGATTTGGTCATAACTGTTGTCAAATGAAACTTTGGAAATGGTGTTTAATTTATCTTCAAGTGTTTGAATTTGCTGTTTCCAAAGGCAGTTGTTGATTTCCAATTCCAATTCATTTGAAATGCTAAGATGGAAGTCAGATATGGACTGCAGTGTTTCTTCAAATGACAGATTTTTAAACCATTGATCATGCAGTATTTCCAATGCATTGGTTGTTTTACCCATTGCTGAAACAACTACACACAATTGTTCCTGAACACCTGAAACAATTTTGGCTACATTCTTTATGGCCTTTGCATCTTTTACACTGGCCCCTCCAAATTTATATACTTGCATGTTGCGTTTGAAATTGCTTTAATTGTTCTTTATTTAGCTTGGCATTGAACCACTCTCCGTCAAATTGGGCATTGTACTTTTTGTAAAATCGGATGGCTGGTTCATTCCAATCCAAAACTTGCCAAATCAAACCATTGTAATCTTCTTCTTTTGCAAATTGAATGACGGTGTTCATCAGTTGATGACCTACTTTTTTCCCGCGCTCTTTTTCAGTAACCACAATATCTTCCAAATAAAGCATTGATCCTTTCCAGGTGCTGTACCTGACGTAGCAGATGGCAATACCAATGATTTTTTCATTTTTTTCAGCTACCCACAAAAAGTACATGGGATGTGAGCCAAATCCGTCGCGCTCCATGGCTTCAACGGTGTTGGTCACTTCATGAGGTGCTTTCTCATACAAAGCCAATTCTTGAATGAGTGATATCACTTGAGGCAAATCTTGCCGTTCTCCCCTTCGGATTTTTAACATGGTCCAAATTTAGTGGTATTTTCTAGATTACATTGGCTACCTTTGGAACATGGCAGGAGTGCGCTTAGAAAAATTTTCAGCTTTGATCAAAAAGGAGCTTTCCACAAGCTTTCAACGCAATGGTATGGAATGGTTTCCCGGAGTTTTGGTAACGGTAACATTGGTTAGGGTAAGTCCTGATTTGGGTTATGCCAAAGTTTATGTATCCGTTTTTCCTCCAGAAAAGAGGGGAGAGGTGATGGAATTCATGAAAGAGAAGAATGCTACTATCCGTCATTATTTGGCCGGTGTGGTTGCAAAACAGATGCGCAAGGTTCCGGAACTTCAGTTTTTTATTGATGATTCTTTGGACTATTCTGCTGAGATTGATCGATTATTGAAAAGTTAAAAATGCATTACGATCCCATCAAAAGAAAGCTGGGTGTGGTTTTTAATACCGCTGCTTGGACGCGTGTTTTGTTTTATCAATTGCTTGACCTGTTGCTTTTGCGTTCTTGGCACATCCAACGCGCATTGCGCCACTGGAAAACCACTCAATCCGCTCCGGTTCAAGTCTTGGATGCAGGTTTTGGTTTTGGTCAATACACCTACCGCATGGCAAAATCCTTGAACTATCAATCTATTGACGCGGTAGATTTGAAGGATGAGCAAGTAGCAGATTGCGATGGGTTTTTTAAAAAAGTCAATATTTCCAATGTTCATTTTCAAACCGGTGACCTCACTGCGTTCGTTCGTCCTGAGAAATATGATTTGGTACTTTGTGTCGATGTGATGGAACACATTGAGGAAGATGTTCAGGTGTTGACCAATTATTGTCAAAGTCTGAAAAAAGGAGGAATGCTTCTCATTTCCACACCATCTGACCAAGGAGGTAGTGACGTTCATGATGACGGGGAGACCAGTTTTATCGAAGAACATGTGAGAGATGGTTACGGTGTTGATGACATGGCCAACAAGCTGAAAACAGCAGGTTTTTCCAAATGGGATATTCAGTATTCATATGGCAAATGGGGCAGAATATCATGGCTACTCAGCATGAAGTATCCTATGACTATGTTGAACAAAAGTTCAATATTTTTCATTTTACTTCCGTTGTATTATTTTATAACCTATCCTTTTGCATTTCTTTTTAATGCTTTGGATGTTAGGGTTCACAACGCAAAAGGAACGGGATTGATTGTCAAGGCCTGGAAGTAATATGCGCTTGGAATTTTTCTTTGCTTATCGCTATTTGGTTTCAAAGAAGTCCAAAGGGATCATTCATCTCATATCAATTATATCCGCTGTTGTGGTAGCTTTCGTAACGGCAGCAATGGTATTGGTGATGTCTGCATTTTATGGAATCGAGAAGCTAGTGGATGACCTATTTGCACATTTCGACGCACCGCTTGTTGTTCAGCATACCAGTCAAAAGTTTTTTAGTGAGAATGATTTGCCCATGGCGCAATGGGCTGAAGAAGGTCTGTTGGTAGCCGCTGAACCGATAGTAGAAAACGATGTATGGATCCATTATGGAGATGCAGATGCTGTAGTAACCATGAAAGGCGTGAGCACAACTTATGGGAAGAACAGTGGTATGGATCAACTCTTGCGAATGGGGAGATTTGTACTGGAAGATACAACCCACGTTGAGGTAGTACCGGGCTTGGGAGTTTGCGGTGAGCTGCGAATGGCTGTGGAAGAAGGTCTAGGACAGCGCTATGCTATCCGTGCCCCTATTCCTGGTCGAAAACTCTCCCGATACAAAGAGGATGCCTTTAGGACAATGGATGTTTATAACGCAGGTGTTTTTTCAGCCAATGCAGAGTTGGACGTGAAGTATGTTTTTGTTCCATTGTACAACGCGAGGAAGTTGTTGGAGAAACCGGATTCAGTAACCGCAGTGGAGTTATTCTTGAAGGATGAAGGTGAGATGACTGATTTTCAGGACAGATGGAGCGAAACGCTAGCTCAAAAGGGCTTAAAGTTGGCAAGTAGATTGGAAAAGAACGCGTTGATTTATAAAACAACGCAGTCTGAAAAGTGGGCAACCTTTGCCATCCTGTTTTTCATATTGTTGATTGCCTGCTTCAACATTGTTGCCTCATTGTCCATGATGATGATAGAAAAGCGTCAGGACATGTTCGTTTTTCAGGCGATGGGAGCCAATAGAGAATTGGTAAAGCGGATTTTTATTTTGCAAGGAGCTTTGATTAACGCCATTGGCGCATTGATAGGCGTGGCATTGGGTTTGTTCATCTGTTGGCTTCAGATCACTTTTGGTCTGGTGACCATGGAAGGAGCCGTTGTTGAAAGTTATCCCATTGCGGTAGATCCCATGTCGATTTTTGGAATTTTCTTGACGGTTTTGACAACAGGTAGCTTGTTTTGCTGGTTAATGGTCAACTTGCTTTGGCGTTCCGTTTCCAAGACCGATAATTAACATTGTTTTGTGTTCAAATCCCAAGTCATTTTTGATCATTTGGTGATGCTTTGTCTAACTTCGTTACATGCAGGAAAAGGCAAGGAAAGGATTGCGTTGGTTGATGCTGTTATTCGGCGTTATTGTGCTCCTTTTAACCATGCTGTCTTCTTTTGTATGGATATATCGAGACGATATTATTTCCAAGGCTCTGGAGGTTTTGAAGCAAGAATTAACGGTGCCAGTTTCTTATGCTAATGTTGATGTGTCCATTTGGACATCTTTTCCACTGCTCGCCATCAATTTTCAGAAATTGGAGGTGGCTGATGCAAGTAAAGATCAGAAAGCGTTTATTGCCGTTGATCAATTTTCACTGGCTTTCAATTGGATTGATGCATGGAAGGGAAATTATCATGTTCATCAATTGAAGTTGATAGACGGTGAGGTAAACATGCGGAGGGACCGGCTTGGCCGATCCAATTGGGATGTTTTTAAGAAGAAACAATCTGCACCGAGCGATGTATCCATGCGTTTGGAACACTTCATTTTCAAAGAAGTGAAATGGAGTTTTGAAGATGTAAAAAGTCATTATCATCAAATTGTTTTTTGGGACAACTTGAAGGTAAAGGGTGATTTCTCTGCAAGTGAGTCCAGCTTGTCCGTGAATGCAAAGGGTACATGTGAGAAAGTAACAGCAGAAGGTCGGCGAATCATAGAGCACTTGCCGTTTGAATGCTCAGGGAATGTAACATACAACCAAAATAAGAGCATTTTGTCCCTTAAACAAATTGAGTTAGAGGCGCTAGATGCACCCATTCAAGGTGATGGTTGGATTGATTTTCAAAAGGAAAAGTGCCGTGTTCAAGTCAGTGCAGATAATGTAGAGGTACAGCAATGGGTAAAGAATATGCCAGGATGGATTTCTGAAGTGCTTCATTCCTATGAACCAGTTGGCACTTTTCAAATGCAAGGTTTAATAGAGGGGTCTTGGGAAAGTCCTAGCATAGCGGCTTCATTGAATTGGAAGGAGGGTTCTGTTAAAGAACCGCAATCAGGCGTGGAATTGGAGAATGTCGATCTTCAACTGAAGTATGACTTGAAAAGAGGACAAGACGCATGGAGAGTGGATCACCTAAATGCTACTTTGGCCGATGGTCAATGGAAGATCAAAGGCGAAATTAAGAATACACTTAAACCCCAGTTGAATTTGGATGTGGAGATGCATTCAGGCATTCAAGAGGTGGTGGATTTTTTAAAATGGGATTCATTGTTGAAGTCCAATGGCCAATTGGATTTTAAGGCCAATATTTTGGGTAAATGGAATCCGGAAGACAGCATTTGGCGTTGGGAAGATTGGAAGGCTGAGGGAAATGTATCCATCAAAGCGGATGAGTTTCAGTGGCATTCCATGCCTCATCCCATTCGCGATGTCCAAGCACTTTTGCAATTGCATGAGGACAATGCAATTCTACACCAATGTTTGGCCAAGTATCAAAACTCCGACATTGATATTACGGGACAGTGGCATCAAGCCGTAGCATGGATGCTTAATCCGGAACGTGGAATTGATGCGTCAGTTGTTTTAAAGAGCAATCACATTCAAGGTGAAGATTTTATTCAATCTGGAGGGTCTGGCTTTGGATTGCCTTCATTTACCAATCTTCAGTTGCAATGTGAAGTAAATGAATTTGATTACAAGCAGTTTGAAGCCAGGAAATTCAAAACCAATTTATCCGTTCAAGAAGGATTGATCAAAGCGGAAAATTTCCATTGGGAATTAGCTGAAGGAAAATTAAATGGAGAATTGGAGCTATTTGCCAATGAGAAATCACAACAATGGGAAGTGGATCTCAATGCTCATATTGAAAAGGTGAATTTACCCAAGCTGATGACATTGTTCAATGATTTTGGACAGACGGCAATAAGGTCAGATCAGTTAAAGGGTTTGATAGATGCCGAAGTAGAATTGGACTTCCAATTGAGCAACGAATTGAAGTTGGATCGATCTTCTGTTAACGGAATAATTGCCATGGATGTCAGTAACGGCGAGATTATTCATTGGTCAGTCTTGGAAGATGTAGCTGGCTATTTGAAAAAGAATAAATGGATTGCACCTCTGGTAGATGAGGATTTGTTGGCCAAGAAACTTTCATGGGTCAAGTTTGAAGCATTGCGCAATACCATTTCATTATCCCAACAGACCATAGAGATTCCCTGGATGGAAATCAAAACATCTGCGTTGAATATGGTATTTAAGGCCAGTCACACATTTGATAATCAAATGGACTATTTGATGGGTTTCCATGTGCGTGATTTGCTCTTGCGAGATCCCAATCAAGCACCCACTGAGGATGGAAAAAAGTTTTTCATTTCGATGAAAGGCCCTGTGAACAATTTACAATTTTCAGTTGAAAATGACAAGGAATGGAAGGCTCTATTTGATGATAGTGCACCACAAAGAGATAGGTCTGTGCGGAAATGGCTGGATGAAAAGAAGGATACTATTTCTCAGAAGCGTGACCAAAGACGCGGGGAGAGAGATGGTCAACAAAATGAGCGAAAGCAAGAGCGCATCGAGAATCGATCCAACAGAGATTCAATTCTGGGACGAAATAAACGGCAAGGGCCAAGGAAAGAAAAACAATAGTATTCAATGACTGCATTACATCCACTTTTTATTCAGCGCATTCAAGAACAGTTTCCGGAGGATGCAGATGCTTTTATTGAGGCCATTGATCGCACACCTCAGGTTTCTGTTCATGCCAAGGGGAATGCATTGGAGGAATTGCGGTCACTTCCTGTTGTTCATTATGACAACGGTTTTTTTCTCAAATCACGTCCTCAGTTCACCACTGACCCCCAGTTTCATTTGGGACAATATTATCCACAGGAAAGTAGTTCCATGGTGATAGGTTCAGTAGTTCGTCAAATTGCCAAGCAACAGAGTATCAAAACGGCCCTTGACTTGTGTGCTGCTCCTGCCGGAAAGACCATTCTGTTGCATGAAAATTTGGACAAGAATAGTGTCATATATGCCAATGAGATTCATCCCAAGCGAAATCAAGTACTGCAGGAAAATATCATGAAATGGGGCATCACCAATGCAGTGGTTTTGCAATCAGATGTGACACAGATCAAAGGAGATGAACGCTGGGATTTGATCCTGTTGGATGCGCCATGCAGCGGTGAGGGATTGTTCAGAAAAGATCCCAATGCTCGTTCTGAATGGACACCAGAGCAGGTGATCAAATGTGCGGGTATACAGACAACCTTGGTTCAAGAAGCTTATCGCTTATTGGCTCCGGGGGGTGTTTTGATTTATTCTACTTGTACTTTCTCTGAAGAGGAAAACCAAGACATTGTTTCGATGTGTATTGAAGATTTTGGAATGCATGGTTATCAGCCGCTGGTGATGCCCAAGGAGGCCAATCATATTCAAATCGAAGGTGTTTCAGCTTGGCGATTTTTACCACACCAATCAATGGGTGAGGGTTTTTTTTGTTGCGTATTGCAGAAACCAATGCATGCAAGTGCAGGAAGAGTTAAGTTGGCCAATGAGTCGTTTTGGCAGCTCCTGCATAAACGCGATTGGTCGTCGTTGATTCCTTTTGTTAAAGATGACAATATTCAACGTTATTGGCAAAATGGAAAGGGAGAGGTTTTCTATACGCAGATTCAGCCAGAAGATGTCTTACCTGTGGCCAAGATGGTTCAGATTGGTGTTCAAGTAGGGGTGCTAAACAAGCAAGTCTTCACGCCGCATCAAGGATTGATATTGGGAGGTAATGCAAATGTGGAAATACCCCGTTTAACCATAGAGAACGATGAAGCACTTCGTATTTTGCGCGGTGAAGATCTGAGAATCGAGGATACCTCATTGAGCGGTTGGCATATAGTACAATGGAGTGGTTTTGATTTGGCTTGGGTTAAAATGGTGAGGGGTAGGGTATCCAATCATTATCCCAAGGAGTGGAGGATTCGGTTTTTATAGTTAATCTAAACTACACCTTCCTTCTCAACTCAAAGTTCTGTCCCAAATAGACTTTTCTGACAACTTCATCTGCAGCCAATTCTTCAGCAGTACCTGATTTTAAAATTTTTCCATCATACAGGAGATAGGCTCGATCTGTAATGGACAAGGTTTCCTGCACATTATGATCCGTAATTAAGATGCCAATGTTTTTGGTTTTGAGTTGCTCCACAATGCGCTGGATGTCTTCCACAGCAATGGGATCGACACCAGCAAAGGGCTCGTCCAAAAGAATAAATTTTGGATTGGTGGCCAATGCGCGCGCAATCTCCGTTCTGCGCCTTTCACCGCCAGAAAGATGGCTGCCGACATATTTTCTCCGGGCAGTTAAACCAAACTCTTCTAGCAAAGATTCTAATTTTTCTGATTGTTCCGCTTTGCTCAAAGGGGTAAGTTCAAGAACTGCTTTAATGTTGTCTTCTACGCTGAGTGTTCTGAAAACAGATGCCTCTTGAGGAAGGTATCCAACACCCAATTGTGCCCTCCGAAACATAGGCTCCTTGGTGATGTTTTGTTGTTCCAACAATATTTCACCGGAGTCAGGAGTTACCAATCCTACCACCATATAAAAGCTGGTGGTTTTTCCTGCTCCATTGGGTCCCAATAATCCAACAATCTCTCCTTGGTTCACTTCAAAAGAGACGCCATTCACAACGATGCGACTGCCGTACTGTTTGACGATATTGTTTGCGGATAATTTCACGGCGCTAAGATAAGGTTAGAATGTGAATTGAACTTTGGCGCGCAATCCTACTTTGAAAATATCTGCATGATCCAGATAAGACAATCGGTAAACCATGTCTACGCGCAATACCTTAAATATATTCTCAACGCCCAATGCTGTCTCAAAAAATGGTTTTGTCAAAGTATAAACGTCGGTTTTCCCGTCACTGTTCCAATCCCGTTGCATAAAAGCATCATTCCTGATATCATAACCGCCTACTACCGCTTTCATACTGGCTACCTCTCTCCATTTTAATCTTCGCAATAGTGGAATTTTATTTAAGAACAATCCTTCCGCATGGTAGGTGGCCCAGAGGTTTACCCAACGGTCAGATACAAATTCAAAGTAATTCATCGTGTTGTAAGAAGACTCGTCATAAAAGAAAGTCTCATTACCCTGATGCATCATCAGCAAGGGAAAAGGCAATTGCCCATAAATCTTACCAGCTTGTGAAGAAATGTCCATGTAGCCAAATGGCCCAAATTTCCATTTGTCTTTTAAGGTAACTTGCGCCCTTTCATAGTTGTATTCTGCGCCAAAAAGTCCAGAGATACTTCTTGTGTAGGCGAATTCAACAATGGGCCAGTTGCTGCCGATACTGAAGCGTTCAAATTCGCCATAGACATATTTTTCCTTGTAGGCCCAACGCAGTGACAATGTCATTTCTGCACTAGTGATATTGGGAATGTAGGATTTTACATTGGGTTCAATGAAATGATAATAGCCTCCAATCGGCTGCAATTCGCGGTGTTTGAAAATGAGCCTATTGGAAATACCATGAACCCACTCTTTTTCCAGGAACATGGAATACTCATTGACCATGGTTAACTTGTTGGCAGGATTCCTCCTAAAAAGAGATGTTAGAACGTTGTCTGTTCTCAATTGACCGGTGCTTTGCCCAATTTGCTCTACATCTTGCTTGGTATGAACATCAATGGCAAAGCGCGGATTTTTGTTAATCACCCACAAAAATCCACCTCCATATTTCCACTTTTCATCCAATAATCCATAAGCGGTGTAACCATCGAACATAATCTTTTTGGAGAACTCGTTGCTGGTTCTGCCACCAATCCTGAATCTGTTGCCCTCAATGGGGTTGTAGCTATAGGTGGTGTAATAGGGGCCATATTCAAATTTACCGATGACCTTGTAACCATTGATAAACAAGTTGATGATATTGACCACGGAGTTGAACAATGGTATATTCTGCAGCGTATCTACCATTTTATAAATTTCCTTCTCGTCCTTGGTGAGTTTCAAATGCCGATGCTCATCCCAGAAGGCATCGTCGTATTCCGAAGCTCCTTCTGCTACAATGACATCCGTATAACCTTGAAAAAACTCCGTGGGTCGCTTTTGGTTGATGATGAAATTTTTGTAAGACGATTTTTTCCGTCCGTACATGCCCATTTTTTTATCGGACAAATTAAAATCAACCAACAATTCATCTCCCGTCATCATCCATACCTCTTTCTCTACCTCATCAAAGTATTGCGTCACTTTGAAATGTTTTATCCAGTTGATATTGGCGGACTCTGTAATGGCAGCTTCTATTTTTTTCAATGCATAGGAAGTATCATTGATCCATAATGTCCCTTCAAACAATAGTTCTTGTCTGCGCTTGGGTTCAAACTTGACTTCAAAACAATATTTACCATCCATGACAACCGTATCCAAAATGGTGTAATCATAAAAGCCCAAACAATAACTGGCAATAGGACTGGTAAAACTCTTGTTAAAGGCGTTTAAATCATTTTGATAGACATTGAAATTCTGGTACATGTCACCCAAGAATTGATTGATGCTTTCATTTTTTACCCCGCTCACTTTGGCCGCTTTGATGATTTCTTTCGAGAATTTTGGCTCTCTCCTGAAATAAAAGTCAGACAAACTCTCGGTCATGAAAATGGGCAGATAGTTTTTCTCCGCGGTGGTATCAATCTGATCAAATATAAACTCAACGGATCGCAAAACTTTTTTATCCCCCAACTCATCTTTGATATTATTGAGGTCAAACTCAACCTTGTTGTAGGCCTCATATTCATAGGCATCCAACTTTTCCTTGTTGTTGATTTTCTTATTGTTCAGTACTTTTTTGATGAGGGCAATGGCAGGGTCTTCAAGGTCTTTGGCATTGATCACCAACTCAGTCATTTGGGTATTCGGGACCAATGACATGTTAATGGTCTGTGACTTTCCTTGTTGGATTTTGACTTTAAAGGGATTGTATCCCACCATCAAACAGGCCAGCGTATCTGAACTGTAGTATGTTTCAAGAGAAAAATTTCCGTCCAAATCTGTTGTGACACCTGTTTTTGTACCAACAAAAAATACGGGAGCAAAAGGGATAGCCAACTGATTGGATTGATCAATCACCCGTCCTTTAACAATTGTCTTTTGAGACAATAATCCTGAGCTTAAAAATAGTGTGCTCAGGAATAGTAAAAATAACCTAGCGATTCTCTTTCGCGTTTTTCCAATTGTTGTGTGCATCGATGCCGCAATTTAACCAATTGCTGTATTCGTTCACATCAGGATTGTAATCTTCCGTTGGAATTAACAAGGTGCTGTCCGCTGAAATCACTGCGTAAAAAGGCTGTGCCTGATTTTGGAAGGTCTCGGCCTGCAAGGTGGCCCATTTGTTTCCAACGGTTTTGATCTCTTTTAATCGACCATCATGTGTCTTGTAAACCATTTGTTGATCGGTAGGTAGCTCTATCTTTTCATCAACATACAAGGACACCATGATGTACTTATCCTTCAAAGTTTCTGAAATCACAGGATCAATCCACACGGTCTCTTCCATTTTTCGGCAGTTCACACAGGCCCAACCAGTGAAGTCAATGAAGATGGGTTTGTTCTCTTTCTTGGCAGCGGCCACCGCTTCTTCCAAATCCCTGTAAATTTTAAACTCGGATTCATGTTGGTAGTATGAATAAGAAGAGGGAGGAGGGAAGCCGCTTAGAAATGCGAATTTGTTCAATTCATTGGGGGGCATTACACCAGGAATCATGCGCACTGTAAATGTACCGATGATGACGGCAAAAATGAATTTGGTTCTGGACAAAGTTTGACTGCCTTGGTACGGCTTGAATTTGAATTTGCCCAACAAGTATAGTGTCCAGAAAAGGCCTATGATGATCCACAAAGCAAAGAAAGTTTCGCGCTTCAGCAATCCCCATTGTTGCACCAAGTCGGCATTGGAGATGAATTTAATGGCCAACGCCACTTCCAAAAAGCCCAAAGAGACTTTGAAGTCTTCTAGCCAACCACCACTCTTGGGTAACTTTTTCATCAAGCTGGGGAAGAAGGCAAACAAGCCAAATGGAAGGCCAAGAGCAATACCAAAACCTGCTGTTGCTGCGGTGAGTTTTGTTGGCGCCAGAGACAACGAAAGACCCAAAAAGTCAACGGTGCCTTGCGAATTGCTGGCGTAAATCTGGCCCAACATTCCACCTAGAATAGGACCGGTGCAGGAGAAGGAAACAATCACCAAAGTGATGGCCATGAAGAACACGCCAAAGATGCCGCCTATTTTGGAAGCATTGTTGTCCATCTTATTGGCCCAAGAGGAGGGAAGTGAAATTTCATAAAACCCAAAAAAGGACACAGCAAAAACAATGAAAATGGCAAAGAACACCAAGTTGATCCAAGGGTTGGTGGCAAACTCATTGAAGACTTCAGGGTTGGTAGAGCTAAAGATGTGAAAAGGAACTGATACCGCTACATAGGTAAGGAAGATAAAGACACCATAAAGAACGGCTTTGCTTTTTCCTGAACCATCTCCCGACGATTTGGTAAAGAAGGCAACGGTCAAGGGAATCATGGGGAATACACATGGGGTCAACAGCGCAAAAAGTCCCCAAAAAATACCTTGTAAAAAGGCATACCACATGGTTTGTTCTTCTTGTTCTATTTGACAATTTTCTTGGGGTTTGTTGGGATCTAAATCCCAATGGAAGGGGTCATTGGCGTTGGATTCAACTACTTTAACACCGGCAGTGTCTATTTTAGACTCTAAAGTTTGTTCTGTTTGCTCTGTGATGCTATCTGAGGTAGGATCAATTTTTATTTCAAATTTGATGGGGTCGGGAAAGATACATTGACTATCGTTGCATGACATGTACTCTAAAACACCTTTTACAACAAAACTCTTGGTTGTAGCGACTTGGATGATTTGTTTAAAAGTGACGCTATTTTCGTAATAATTCAAATCAGCATCAAAATTAGGATCGTAATGCGTGATGAACTTTCCATCTTTTGCTAGTGATATAATTTTGAAATTCTTCTTGTCCTCATTGAGTTTAACAGAAGTTGGTATCGGTCCAATAAAATTGGGATCATCAGATACTTTGATAGCGTAAACATGCCAACCTTTCAAAATTTTAGCGGAAAATATTAACTCATATTGATTGTTTTCCAATGGTTTTGCTGAATAGCTCCATTTTACCGGATTATCAGCCGTTTGAGATACGCCTATGGCCACCATGCAAATGGCCCAAATTGTCATCAATAATTTCCTCATGTCTCAAAAATAAGCATCATGGTTAGGAGTTCAGTGATATGATTCACAAAAAAATGAAAGGCAAGGTGAAAATGATGCAATTTTGCAGCATGCTTCAAAGAATGTTTAAGAAAGGAATTCAATACGTATTGAACGGCTTGTTAATCAGCCTACCCATCATCATGACGGGGTATGTGATTTACAAGATGTTCACCTGGCTGGACGCCCTCTTACCATTTGAACACCGCTATCCAGGTATGGGGATTTTAATGTTGCTTTTGTTTTTGACGGTGCTGGGATATTTGGGATCCAAGTTGATCAATGACACCCTGAAATTTTGGTTCAATAAATTATTGGATCGCATCCCTTTGATTAAAACCATTTACAAAAGCATCACCGATTTATTGGGTGCATTTGTCGGACAAAAGAAAGCTTTTAATCAGCCCGTCTTGGTTAAATTGAGTGACCAAAATGATTTAGAGGCCATCGGATTCATTACCGACGAAGACCTTCAAGAGTTGGGCAACATCAGAGAGAAAGTCGGGGTTTATTTCCCAATGAGTTATAGTTTTTCCGGGCATCTTTTGATAGTGCCAGTGAAGAATATCAAGCCTATTGATAAAAACGCGGTGGATGTGATGAAATACATCGTCTCAGGCGGAGTAGTGGACATTGAGCACAACAATGACCAGAAGTAGCGCCCTGTATCTATTGCACTTTATTGTGTTTATCTGGGGTTTTACCGGAATACTTGGGCATGAGATTACATTATCTGCTGTTCCCTTGGTTTTTTGGCGAACCCTTATTGCGTTTGGCGGAATTGCGTTGTGGGTATTGTATAAAAAACAATGGGCAACCATATCACTCAGGCACTCTGCGGGATTGATAATCGCAGGACTTTTTATTGCCATGCATTGGATTGCTTTTTTTACTGCCATTAAAGTGTCCAACATCAGCACGGCATTGACAGTGTTGAGCACCAATGCCGTATTTGTTTCATTGGTTGGTCCTTGGATAATGGCCAAGAGATGGGATTGGCGAGAAATGGCCTTGGGCAGTGTGGCCGTGGTTGGATTGGTTTTTATTTTTAATTTCGAGACCCGTTACACCCTTGGAATCTTATGGGGTTTGTTAGCTGCTTTTCTATCCGCCACTTTTTCAGCCATCAATGCAAGGTTGGTAAGGTCTGTGAATAGCAATCAAATGGCATTGGTGGAAATGGCTGTGGCTTGCTCAGTGGTGTTTTTGTACATTATTTTGAATAACAATGAAAGCTTTCAAACAGATTTACTGAATTCAAAGAATTTATCGTTGCTTTTCATCTTGGGGATAGTGGCAACCTCTTTTCCATTTATCGCTAGCATTGCCGTTATGCGCCACATCAGTCCTTTTGTCTGCGCCATGGCCATCAACATGGAGCCTGTGTATTCCATTTTGTTGGCCCTGTGGCTATATGGGCAGTCTGAATTCATGAGCTTTGGATTTTACTTGGGTGGTGGTCTCATTCTTTTAACGACTTTCCTCTCTCCGTTGCTCCATAAAAGACACTGAAAAACAATGAATTAACTTTTTGTTGTTCATTACTATTGCGAGACTTGCAATAAGTTTTAAAGAAAAAAATCAATTTCGGGTAAACTCAAAAACAATTAATTATGAAAAAAACATTAGCAATTATTGCAATGGTAGTAGGCGCAGGCACAATGAATGCACAGCTTACTTCAAAAAAAGGAGAGAACTATCTTCCACAATCAGGTGATTGGTCTATTGGAATTGATGGATCTTCAGCATTAGGTTATTTTGGAAACATGTTGAACAATTCAGCAGACAATGGAATGTCATTTGATTTTTCTAACGATGCCAACATGATTACTGGTAAGTTGTTCATCAATGACAATACAGCTTATCGTGCTGCTTTGCGCATTGGAATGGGTTCTGGAACTGGTAATGTTGCGAGCTTGGATTCAATTGGGGGTTTTGATGAGGTCAAGCTGTCAGCTACTAATATTGGACTTGCAGGTGGTATCGAGAAGAGAAGAGGGACTACTCGTTTGCAAGGGTACTATGGTGCAATGGCCATGTTATCTTTTCAAAATAATAAGTCTTCAACTACTTATATCAAACCAAATCCTGTAGTTTCTAGCGAAGATAAGAGTGGAGCAACTATAGGTTTCGGTGTACGTGGTTTTATTGGTGTAGAGTATTTTGTTTTGCCAAAGATCTCTATCGGAGGTGAATTCGGCTGGGGATTAATGTTCAACAAAATTGGAACAGGCACTTCAACGATTAAAGTTGAAAACCCAGATGGAACTACTACGTCTACAACTACGGATTCTGAAAGTGGTTCAACGTTTTCCATTGATACTGATAACGCTGCATTTGGAATGTCTCCAGCTGCGGTGATGATCAATTTCCATTTCTAATT
>CANNHA010000015.1 GCA_947504275.1 Flavobacteriales bacterium | reverse complement strand
CCAGCTTCTCTTTGAATGAGGTGGCCACAGAAACGCTGTCCATCACAAAATCCACTGCTATTCCATTCAAACGCTTTTGCTCATCCATGGAAATACCTAAACGGTCCATGGTTTTGCGCATTTCAGGGTCAATTTCATCCAAGCTATTGTACTTGGGTTTGGACTTGGGGGCCGAGTAATAGGAAATGGCTTGAAAATCTGGCTTGGTGTAGTGAACATGCGCCCATTCAGGCTCTTTCATTCCTTGCCAAATTTTAAAGGCCTCCAAACGCCAATCCAACAACCACGATGGTTCATTCTTCTTGGCAGATATCACACGGATAACCTCCTCGTTGAGTCCTGCAGGAATTTTCTCAGATTCGATATTGGTTGTAAAACCAAACTCGTAATCCTTACCTGTTATTTCGTCTAATATTTCCATGCCTTAAATTGAAAAGCTTTCTCCGCAACCACAGGTTCTAGAGGCATTGGGGTTATTAAAAACAAAACCTTTACCATTCAAACCTCCGGTGTACTCCAACTCAGTTCCAATCAAATAAAGAAAACTCTTGCGATCCACAACAACCTTCACTCCGTTGTCTTCAAAAACCTGATCACCTTCTTGCATTTCATGATCAAATTTTAATTGATACATCAAACCGCTGCAACCACCGCCTTCAACTCCCACTCTTACAAATGAATTCGCAGGATGGTTCTCATCAGCCATTAATTTGGCCACTTGCATTTTTGCACTTTCTGATACTTTAATCATGTCATTTCTTATTTAGAATTTTTCTAAATAGCTTATTTGGTGCAAAAATACACCTTTTAAGGGATTGACAAAAAATAAAACATCAATTAATCAATGCAAAGAATTGAGCTTTTCAGCAGCCGCAATGAGTTCATGATCCTCTTTGGCAAAGCAGATTCTGAAAACCCTATTGTCAGAAAAGTCATTGTAAAAAACAGAAGTAGGAATCAAAGCCACTCCTTGATTGGCAACCCATTCTTCTGCCAATTGCGTATCACTCAAGCTTGAATCTCCTTTAAACCGCATCAATTGAAAATAGGTCCCTGATGTTGGAATCATCTCCAATAGTGGGTGATGCATATACGACAATAACAAATCACGTTTGGCCTGGTACATGGGTGAAATAGAATCATACAATGTAAGATCACTCATGTAATCAGCGATGGCATATTGAAATGCAGAATTACAAGTGAAAACATTGAATTGATGTTGCTTTCGGAAGGACGTCATCCAATCCTTAGGACTTATGGCATATCCCAACTTCCAGCCCGTGGCATGAAAAGTCTTTCCAAATGAAAATGTGAGCATCAATCTATCCCGTAACTCAGGGTATTCCATCATGCTATAATGAACTTGCCCATCAAAGACAATATGCTCGTAAACTTCGTCAGAAATAATGAACAGATTGTTTTCTAAAACAACTTTTGCTATTAAATCTAGCTCTTCTTTTTTCCAAACTTTCCCACTTGGATTGTGGGGATTGTTCAGAATGATCAACTTGGTACGGGATGTAATGGCCGCTTGAAGAGCTGTCTGGTCCAAAGAAAAATCAGGATAATGCAAATCAACCCATTTCACTACACCACCATTCAAGGCTATAGCTGGCGCGTAACAATCATAAGCCGGGCCAAACAAGACCACTTCATCTCCCTTCTGAATCAATGACCCGATAGCCGTAAAAAGAGCTTGAGAAGCGCCTGCTGTTATGGTAATCTCGCTTTGCCAATCATAATGCACGCCATTTCTCCGCATTAATTTCTCTGCGATGCGTTGTCTTAAAATAGGAACACCGGGCATAGGAGCGTACTGATTGTGTCCATCTTTCATTGCTTTGGTCACCAAATCAATTAACAAAGAATCAACCGGAAAAGTTGGGAAGCCTTGTCCCAAATTAATGGCCTTATGCTCTGTGGCCAACTGCGACATGACGGAAAAAATAGTTGTTCCTACATGTGGCAATTTATCAACTGGAAATGACATTTTAAATGCATTTAAAATAATCAAATGGCTCAAGGCAGTCTCCACATTTGTACAAAGCTTTACAAGCAGTTGTTCCAAACTGGGAAACCATAATGGTATTGGTGGATGAACATCTTGGACATGCTATGTCCTTCACCTTACCCATAAGCAGACCCTTGTCTGCTGAACCTTTTTCAGGCGGTGCAATACCTGTAGATCTCAATTTCTCGCGCGCCTCATCGGTCATCCAATCTGTTGTCCAAGGCGGAGATAGAACGGTATCAACAACAACATTCTTCACTTGGAGTTCTGCTAAAACCTCGATAATATCCTCCTCAATGGCCTTCATAGCAGGACATCCACTGTAAGTAGGAGTAATAACAACATGCCACTTCTTATTGCCTTCATCCCATTTTAAATCACGAACTATCCCCATCTCTATGACATTGAGAATGGGAATCTCGGGATCCTCAACCATCTTGAGGTATTCCCAAATCAAATCAGCTTCAACTTCTACCATTTGGAATTGGGATATGCCCTTTGTAAAAATTGCATTTCGGCCAAAATAAATCCCAAATGCTCTGAATGTTTACCTTCCTTGCCACCCTTCTGCATCCAAACGTCAGCAGGAGCAGAAACATTGGCTTCTTGGAAAACGGCTGTTACAATTCGATCGAATGTTTCTTTTAAAGCAACATTGTCAACACCGATTCCTTTTGCTATCGCCTCCATTTCATGAGCGGAATTGGTCATTAACTCACCAGTAAATTCCCACATTTCATTCAATGCATTCTGCAAACGACGGTGGCTTTCTTCTGTGCCACCTCCCATGCGCAAAATCCAATCACGGCTGTGTTGAAAATGGTATCTTACTTCTTTGATTGACTTCTGCGCGAAGCCTTGTAAAAACGTGTCATTCGACTTTTCCAGCGCTTCCAAAAAATGATAATACCATGTAGAAAAAACAAATTGTCTGGCTATCGTCTTGGCATAATCACCATTGGTGATCTCCACAATCAGCGCATTTCTATATTCCCAAGCATCACGCAAGAATGCGTAATCATCCTCTGATTTACCTAAATTCTCTTTGAGCGCAATTTCCTTGTACAATGATGTTGCCTGGCCTATGTAGTCCAATGCCACATTGCTCAGAGCAATATCCTCTTCAATAGCTGGTCCATGACCGCACCACTCTGACAATCGTTGTCCTAAAACCAACAATGTATCCGCAATGGTGAGATAATATTCTTTGTGTTCCATAAGCATCACATATGTCCCACTTCCGGTGGGATTTCATAAAAAGTTGGATGACGATAAACCTTATCATTGGAAGGGTCAAACAAGGCTTCCTTGTCACCCGGAGATGACGCCGTAATTTGCTCACTTGGAACAACCCAAATGCTCACACCCTCCATTCTTCTTGTATAGACATCTCTGGCATTTTCAATAGCCATCTGCGCATCTGCTGCGTGCAAACTACCCACGTGCTTGTGCGCCAAACCTGCCTTTGAACGAATAAAAATTTCCCAAATGGGCCAATTGCTCTTTTCCATAACTGTTTTGCTATGCCACGAAAATACAAGATTTCAAATGCAAACAACTGCTCAAAGTCAGCTTTGTTCAGAACTTCAAATAGTTTCAAAAGAAAAAAGCAGCCGCAAAACCAAGCAGGATGACCAGAAACTTCACTCGATTAAAACGATGACCCTCTTCTGACTCAAACAAAATCATTGTAGATACGTGCAGAATTATACCCATCAAAACAGCCATTACATAGGGTAAAAGTTGCTCTGAATGGAACAATTTCCACTGTTCTCCAAAATGAAAGAACAAGGCTCCCGCAGGCGCTACCATGGCAAAAAACACAGCTGCAGTAAAAGCTTTCCATTTTTCTTTGACCATGGCCAATAACAAGGCTGCAAATACAAAAGACTCCGTGAATTTATGAAATGAAATACCCATCAATAGTGACTGTCCATGGTGGTGATGTTCATGTCCGCGGTGAGCAATTTCCTCCGTCAGTCCAAAAGGCATTCCCTCGATAAAAGCATGAATCCACAAAGAGATGGAAACCATCCAATAAAATTTGGTTCCTACCTGATTGTGCGTGTGTGCATGTCCATGCTCAACACCATGTGAAAAATAGTCCAAGATAATTTGCAATAAAAAACCACATAGAATAAAAACGCCAATCCCCTCACCCCCGTCTTCCATGGCTTCCGGCAAGAGATGCAAAAAAGTTAATGACAGCAAATAAGATGCACTAAAAGACAACAACAATTTCATTCTACTAGGCGTGATGTTCCAACCCAAAAAGAGAATTCCACTTCCCAAAATAGAAACCAAAAAAAGAACGAGTATAGAGGTCAAAATCATGTGTTATTGAATTTTTTGAGCGATAAAGATACAACGCGGCGAATTAGGGTGCATGGGAGCTCCATGATAGTCTCCCCAATTGGCCTTCACTTCAAACCCTGATAAGGATAAAAGTTTAATTAGATGATCAGATGAATAGGCCATTACGCGCTCCTCATAGACATGATCCACATCGTCCACTGCAAATTTGATCTGTTTAATAATTCTATTCAATTCAATTCTGCGGGTCAAATGATACTCGGCCAAGACACCAGTAACAACCTCTTCCTCTTTGAGAGTTGCCTTTACCCGATCCACATTTAAAAAATCAAGAACCAAATACCCACCAACCATTAAATTTCTGTTGATGTTACCTAGCATGGCAACATGATCCTCGTCGCTATCAAAATAGCCAAACGAGGTAAAAAGGTTTAGCGCATAATCAACCGCACTGGATAACTCAAAATCTCTAACATCAGCTTTCAACCAACGATGAGGATATGAAGAAAGAGATTGAGCTTGTTGAATATTGTTCTCACTCAAATCCAAACCAAAGATTTGATGTCCCTTAGATTCCAAGTACAAAGCGTGTCTACCAGATCCGCAACATGCATCCAATATTTTTACTTTTTGGTCCCAATTAAAAAATTGAGATAATGTATCCATAAAGGCCTGAGCCTCTTCATCATTCCGCTTGGCATACAAATCATGATAGAATGTGGTATTAAACCACGATGCAAACCAATCTTTTTGACTCATAGTTGGCAAAAGTATTTCCTTTTCTGCATTATATTTGTTTTTCAAAATGAAACTATGGAGAATTTAGAATTAATCGGGTCCAACAAAACCCCAACCGTTCATTTCAATGCATCAACCGGCATTCTTTCACTAGCGGGCCGATCTATTCCTGAAAACTCCATTGAGTTTTACAAACCACTTTTAGCGTGGATTGAAGAATACAAATCAAGTCAAGTGGAACAAACCACACTTCAAATCAAATTAGAGTACTTCAACACTTCTTCTAGCAAATGTCTTTTGGATTTGTTCAAAAAACTTGAAGCCATTGGAGGCAAGTCAACTGTGGAATGGTTTTATGAAAACGATGACGAAGACATGTTAGAAGCTGGAGAAGACTATGAAGCCATCGTTCATGTACCATTTAAAATGATTGGGGTAGAGAACCTTCAAGACTAAGCTATTTCTTTACTTTTTTCTCCATCCATCTATCCAAGCGTAAACACGTGATGTTAATTCTTGCTGCAAAGCAAACACCATCAACATCGTCATTGCCCAAAGAACTGCAACATTGACCCACAATGTAGACAATTGAAAACCAAAAACGCTCTTGTTGGGGGCATAGAAATGGGCCGCAAACAAACCATTTTCATCTGGCCACTTGTAGACCAAGTTACTCTTCTGAACAAACTTATTGTCATATCTGACAATCTTTTGAAAATCGTTTTTGTGCGTTAAAATATCCTCTATTGATTCATTGTGGTATCTGTTTTTTAAGTCCATTAAGGCATCCCTGCTCTTGAAATCCTTCACCATCGATGCTATATAGGCCTCCTTAGCTTGGTTGGCATCATTATACAGCCTGATGTAATAAGACTCTAAACTTTTCAATGCATCCGAATAAACTTTAATCTCCTTTAATCCAATTGAATTCTGCTTTCCATCCCAATTGGGTATGGTAAAATCTGAAATCAAATTTTCCTCTCGCTTCAATTCATTGTACAACAAATCCAAATCAGCCAAGTTGACCTTTCCGTTTGATTCAATACTAGCCTTGCAGTCTGTCAATAGTGATTGCATCTCTTTAGCCCAGAAATCTTTTTTCCAAGCGCTATTTTTCAATTGTGCATCCCATACAAAAAATTGTTTTTCATAAGGGTTCTGCGTGTACTGGTAGACGGCCATGGCTTCAAAAGCCCACCTAGACGCCATGATCTCGCCAATCCAAGGCACTTTTTCTTGCTGCGTAATGGAAGGAAACAATCGATCAAATCTTACGATTACTCCACTGAAAAGTAATTGCGGGATGATCATGATAGGAATTAAAATATAAATAACTTTTGCGGAATCAAATGTGGCGCTGATGTTCAAGCCAAGAGCATTGGCAAAACAAGAAACGGAAAACAACACCAACAAGAATGGCCAAAACATTCCCTCTACACCCAAAATCCAATTGCCCATCAAGAGAAAGGACGCTGTTTGAATAAGCGATATCAAAAACATCACACCCAATTTAGACATCAAATAAGCGGTATAAGAGTGACCCAAATAGCGCTCCCTTTTGAGAATTTTCTTATCCTTCAATATTTCTTCCGCGCTAACGGTCAGGCCTAAAAACAAAGCAACAACAACAGCAAAAAATAAATACTGAGGATAATTGACATTTTCTCTGAAAGTATATTCTTCAATTCCCTTACCTGTAATGGGGTAAAACTTCACAAACAGGGAAAGCAGGATACTCAACATGGGTGCTTCTAGCAAGTTGATTAACATGTAAGTATGGTTCACCCATTTGCTCTTGACATCTCGCTTGAAAAAAGTTTGGAAAGCTTTGACCAATCCTTTCTTTTTACTCTGCTTTTGTTCATTCTCCGATGACCTCAAAGACTCCAAGTGGGGCTGATGAAACTGCTCATTCCATTCGTGAGGTGTAACTTTTCTAATCTCGGTAATGTCACCATATTCATCCACTAGCTTGGCTTCGATAATATTGAACAATTGTTCCGGATTGACATTGCCGCATTGTGGACATTGACTTTCTCCAATATCTGCAAAGTGAGCTTTCTTCTTAAAGTGAATCAAACTTTCGACAGGATTTCCAAAATAAATGGGATAACCTCCTTGATCCAATAGTAGCAAATCATCAAACAATTTAAAGATGTCACTGCTCGGCTGATGAATAACAACAAAGATGAGTTTTCCTCGAAGTGTCAACTCCTTCAACAAATCCATGATCATCTCAGAATCTCTGCTTGACAAACCACTTGTGGGTTCATCGACAAAAATCACTTGCGACTCACGAACCAACTCCAAGGCTATATTCAAACGCTTGCGCTGACCTCCCGATATGGTTTTATCCAAAACACTTCCTACCCTAAGGTCACTCACCTCAGTCAAACCTACCGATCTCAGCACTTTTTGAACACGATCCAAAACCACTTGATCTGAGTCCTCAGGAAAATCTAATTTTGCACTATAGAACAAATTCTCTATAACCGTCAATTCCTCAAAAAGTATATCATCTTGAGCTACGTATCCCATTTGATCTCGGGAGCTCTTAATGTCGTGATGCACATGAAAACCATTCAAAGTAACACTTCCTTGAGTTGGTTTTAAATTTCCGTTGAGTACATTAAGCAATGTACTTTTACCGGAACCGCTACCGCCCATAATCCCTACCAAATGCCCACCACCAATCTCAAACCGCAATGGATGCAGTGCTAACCGTCCATTTGGAAATCGATAAGACAAATCATTTACTTGAAAGACAACATCACCTTCAACACTATTCTTCAAGAATCGTTGCAAAACATCTGAATAATAGATGGGATGAATCTTAGAATTGCGTATTGCACTTCCAGTAACGAATGCATAAGAGCGATTTCTTTTTAATCGCTGCGCGTTCAACAGAACCTCATCATCTCCCAAATACTTGACCAAGAAAAAACCCTCTGCTTCAATCCAATAAAAAAACAAATCCCCTTTCAAATCATGCACATCGTGGTGATTCAGGACGCAAATGTGATCATCATTCCACTCAAGAGCATCTTGTTGCCCTGATAACCTAGAAATAGAAAGAAATGCTGAATGAATGCGAGGTTCAATATAAAAAGATTCTGATACTGTCTGCACAAACTCCCATTCCTGCTCATCCGCTTCGTCATATTGACTAACAAACTCCACCAAGCGCAGCAACACCATGAGCTTATCACGGTAGGTCAACTCCTCATTCATTTCATCGCAGATCCTCAAAACTTTGACACTTGCCAATGATTTCTTTTTTTCTGAGAGTTTGGATTGATCGTAAAACTTGTCTACAAAGTTGTTATATACACCAATGTAGTACCTAGTCAATTCGGCATTGAGCTGTCCCTTTAAAAACAACCTAACATTGCTTTCTCCAATTTGACCTGATTTCCCGCCAACGATGGCAAACAACTGCATCAATGCTCTTAAAATCCCTTCACTCATGGCTGAAATTCATTATTGGTTTTACTTTGAGATTCAGACTTCAACAAGTCGGGTCTTCGTGCAGTAGTCTTTTCAAAAGCCTGCTCCATTCTCCAATACTCGATGGCCTTAAAATTGCCGCTGGTCAATACCTCTGGCACAAGGTACCCTCTGAATTCAGCGGGTCTTGTATAAACAGGTGGAGCCAACAAATCATCTTGAAATGAATCTGTGAGCGCGCTGGTCTCGTCATTCATGACGCCTGGAATAAGCCGCACAACAGCATCCACCAGAACTGCAGCGGCCAACTCACCTCCACTCAAAACATAATCACCAATGGAAATTTCCTTGGTAATCCAGTGATCCCGCACGCGCTGATCTATTCCTTTATAATGTCCGCAAATGAGCAGCAAGTTCTTTTGCAATGACATTTGATTGCAAGCAGATTGATTCAAGCGTTCCCCATCTGGAGTGAGATAGATTATCTCATCATAGGTTCTGTTCTTTGACAGACTCTCGATAGCATCTACGATGGGCTGCGCCAACATAACCATTCCTGCACCACCCCCAAATTGATAGTCATCTACACTTTTGTGTTTGTCTTGAGAAAAATCTCTAATGTTGTGAATCTCTATTTTGCACAGTGCATTGTTTTGCGCACGTTGAAGAATACTGTCCGCAAATGGACCATCCAATAAACGAGGAAGAATGGTAAGAATATCAATGTGCATGTGTCAAAAATAAAAATGAATTGGTTACGAAACAGAATTAACTTTGCAGAGAGATTACAGACTTCATCGCTCCAAGCAATTGGGGAGGAAAGTCCGGGCTGCACAGAGTACCGCACCGGGTGAAAAGCCCGGGCTGTTGCACCAACGTGCAATGGACAGAAAGTGCCGCAGAAAATAAACCGCCCAGGTAATTTATTATTTGGGTAAGGGTGAAAAGGGGGTGTAAGAGACCACCGCTGTCAATGGTAACAATGACAGGCAAGGTAAACCTTGTGGGCAGTAAGACCATGTAGACCAAGGATGTTTGCGCAAGCAAACTGAAGGGCGGCTCGTCCGGTCTTGGAGGGTAGGTCGCATAGATAAATGATGAAGCTGCCAAAAGCAGAACAGAACCCGGCTTATGACGTAATTTCAATATCGAGGCGCTTTTGGCGCCTCGACCTTTTTTTACAAGGGTTTTGTGTAAATTTACCGCATGTCTTCAGCCAAGTACATCAAATCCCTTGACGGCGTTAGAGCCATTGCCGCGCTTTTGGTACTTGTCTTTCATTTCAGTCAATATGCCATCTTCCAAAGTGATTGGGGAAAAATGTTGCAGAAAATCGGCTACTTAGGACAAACCGGTGTTTCCTTGTTTTTTGTGCTATCTGGGTTCCTCATTACAAGAATTCTATTTGATCAAATTCATTCATCGCACTATTGGAAAAACTTCATCATCAGAAGATCATTGCGTATTTTCCCATTGTACTACCTCTACTTAACTTGTGAATATTTTGTAGTTCCCTTTTTCACGCACACGCCAAGCCCTGACATCAGCCTGCAGTGGTATTATTGGTTTTATCTTCAAGATTTTGCCACAACTTTTCATTGGCCTTCAGCTGGACCTAAACATTTTTGGTCGTTGGCAGTGGAAGAACACTTCTATTTAGCATGGCCTTTTATTGTTCTTTATTACAAAGTTAAAAAAATAATCCAACCCATAATTGCTGTTCTCATCATCAGTGCTTTGGTTCGCTTTTTACTCGCATACTTCCAATACCAAACCTATTTTTTCACTTTTGCTCGGATGGATGAAATTGCGTTGGGCGCTCTTTTGGCATGGATGGAGAAAAATGAAAAACTAGATTTTTTCAAACAAAAAACCTTTTATTTCATCCTTTTTATCATAGGAGTTTTCTCTGTCATTCTTTGGGGACTCTTCTCCTCTGAAGGACTACTTATTCTTCAGGTGATTAAATACAATTTGATTTCCATATTATACTTTCTTCTAATAGGCAAAGTAATAAACTTAGACCAAAACCACTGGATTTCAAGATTACTGTGTACTCCCTTTTTTAATTACACAGGTAAAATAAGCTATGGACTTTATGTATACCAGGCAACAGCAGTTATTTGGGGAATAACGCATGGGTACGCAAATCAACCATTGCTATTCTTAGCTTCACTCATTTTCTTCTGTTACTTGATTGCAACGATAAGCTTCTACTTGTTTGAGCAACCCATTTTAAAGTTGAAAAACAAATTTACTTACTCTTCACATCAGCAGTGATTGTCAGCACCGTGCTGATGGGCTCAGTGTTGGCTACAATCGTCACCTTCTTTGAGTTCTTTCCAACCTTATTTGAACTATTAAATTTCACAACAATTTGTCCCGACGCTCCCGGTGCAATGGCTTCTTTTGGCCATTGCGGAACAGTGCAGCCGCATGATCCTTTGGCGTGTTCAATGTGCAAAGGAGCATTTCCCGTATTTTTAAATTGAAATGAGTACTCCTTAACTTCCCCTTCTGTAATGACTCCAAAATCATGGGCACTTACCGCAAAGCTCATGGCTGTTTTCTCTCTTTCTTGCGAAGCTTTACCAATTGAGCCCGCCTCTGTATTGATGTGCATATTGCTCTGCTTAGGCCCCATTATCTGGGCTCCAACATAGGCACCCGCTCCCAATACAAAAATCAATAATCCTACTTTAATGCCTTTACTCATTTTACTACTTCTTTGGTTGAACTTTTCTTTTTTCTTGCCCTTTGATGTCCAAATTTATCTGATCATAGGTTCCATCTGTTAATATATCTACTGCTTTTTTCGCAGCCGGATTCAAATCATTAATCAAATAATAAAAAGCTTCATTATCATAAAGATTTCTTGCCAACAGAGCCTTTGTTCTGATCAAAATGGCATGCTTTGAATTTTCATACCCTTTAACATCCAAAGGAACCTCTTTGGCTTCTGCCATTTGAATAATCTTCTCTTGTTCTTGCTGAGGAATAGAGAATGATTCTGCAAATTCCTCCATTGTTGGATAGTTCTTCAACAATTCCTCGCGGTGCGCATTGGCGTAAGACATAGACCAATCATTTTGTACACCTACCCTAATCAAATCACTGAAATATCTGCTATTTTCTGATGTGTCCAATGGCACAAAAATATCAGGCATGATTCCACCACCGCCGAAGACTGTTCGTTTGGTGATGCGAGTCTCGTATTTCAATGAATCTGGAAACTTGATGCTATCTGCAGAGAAAAACTCACCACTTTTTAACCTCTTGGAATAATCAGCGTAATAATCATCTTTACCATCTTCATATGGCTTTTGAATGCAGCGACCTGAGGGTGTGTAATATTTTTGAACGGTCAATCTAACCATAGAACCATCTGGTAAATTCACTGGACGTTGCACCAATCCTTTTCCAAAGGATCTCCGACCAACAATCACACCCCTATCCCAATCTTGAATTGCTCCACTCACAATCTCTGAAGCACTGGCTGAACTTTCATCAATAAGGACCACCATTCTACCTTTTTCAAAACTTCCTGGCAATCCCGTTCTGGTATTAAAAGGCTCGCGCTTAAAGGCACGACCTTCCGTATAAACCAATAATTTCCCTTTCTCATTTTTGGGCGCATCCTTGGGCAACTCATCGCTTAAAAACTCATCACCCATTTCTATGGCTGAACGCAATAAACCACCACCATTGTCTTGCAAATCCAAAATAAGATCTCTCATTCCTTGAGCTTTCAATTCTGAAATGCCTTTTCGCAATTCCTCAGTTGTGGTTGCCGCAAAACGACTGACTTTGATATAACCAATTTCAGGAGCAATCATGTATGCAGCATCTACAGAGTAAATTGGAATTTTATCTCTGGTAATTTCAAAGTACATCCACTTGTCAAACCCCTTCCTTTCAATACCAACTTTGACTTTGGTTCCTTTAGGACCTCTCAACTTGGCTAAGACATCACTATTCTTAACCCCTACTCCTGCCATTTTGGTTCCTTCAACCTCAACAATTTTATCTCCGGCACGAATACCCAATTTTTCAGATGGGCCGCCTTGAATGGGCTCCACCACAAAAATCGTATCGTGTAAAATATTGAATTGAATTCCGATTCCATCAAAACTACCTTGCAAAGGTTCATTGGCTTCTGCTACCTCTTCCGCTGATATGTATGTTGAATGAGGATCCAACTCCTCTAACAAATGGATAATGGCTTTTTCCACCAATTCTTTGCTATTGACAGAGTCAACATACATGGACTCTATGTACTGAATTAAAGTAGCAAACTTATCAGTTGTTTCAGATCGATTCACCGTTGGCTGTGCCAATGATACCGTTGAAACCAAAAACAAAACACCCGGAATGATAAACGAAAAGATTTTTTTCATGCTTCAAATTTACAACATGAAACGTCAATTATCTTACCACCAATACGGTGCCTACACTTTTTTGTGCTTCTTTATCAAATACAGATTTCACCACCAACTCGTAATGATAAACATCTGCTGGCACATAATAACCATTTCCTCTTAATGATCCATCCCAGCACTTTTCAAAATCCTTGGTTTCAAAAACTACTTCTCCGTGTCGATTAAAAATAATCAAAGAGTAACGTTCTATATCAACAGCATTACCAACAGGAGCAAGGCAATCATTGATATTGTCCCCATTTGGTGTGAATGAATTGGGAATATAACAGTTGTAAATTTCTTCCTTGACATGAGCTACAATAGTGTCAGGTGCAAAAAACATCATTTCAATCTCTTTTTCATGCGAAGCTGGCGAAATTACATTTCCTTGCGCACTGGTCCATTCTGTGAAATCATAATACTCATTTTCTTCAACTGAGAATTGGACAGGCACTCCATGTGCAGTTTCAAATTGGATCATAAAATCGCTAGATCCTCCGTTGCTGCTGTTGATTATTCCAAAGTATGGTTCATTGATAAGGACGGTAATCAAACTATGCGGTATTTCAGCAAACACAGCAGTAATAGAATCTTCTTGGGATACAGTTATCGCAACGGTGCTGGCTGTTGCATTAGGTGACAACACCGTACCTAAAGATTCCCAATGATCAAAAGAAGTCCATTGGGCCAATGTAAGGGCTCCAATATTGTGATTGTCCCCAATAGCCCAGTCGTAAGTGATAGGTAAAATAGGAACTTCAACCCCATCCAAAAACACCTGACCAATATTTGAGGGTGTCTTGTCTATTGTTACCAATGCATGAGGTGTAAAATCAAATACAACTTCAATGTCCTCATTGCTGCAAACCACTGTGCTCATGACAGCAGCATTATTATTGGGAGAAAGGGTATAATTAGTGGGTACCCAATTGGTAAAGTCATACCATGGTTGCTCCCAGACCTCAAAATTCAAGTTAACACCTGGGGTTACAGTAATCGTTTGCGGAAACCCATCATACGTTGTACCATTAAAAATAACTCCACCCGCATCTGGGAATACAGAACTGAAAACTACATCAACCGCATTTGGAGGCAATGCCGTAAAATTGACATTAATAATAACATCTGAAGTTATGGTCAAAGTTGGATTCAAGGATGTGTTATTGGAAATCACACCAGTTCCCGACACAATTTCCCACGAAATCAACTGTCCGCAAGGTCCGTTTTCAATGGCACTCAAGTTGATGTTATCTGTTGTTAGAAAACTAAAATTACCATTGCTCAATGGCTGCCCATTGATGTTGGCATCCCCGTTGCCAATGACATTAACGACCACTTCATAGACTGGTAGAAGAACGGCTACCAAATCATCATCCATGCATGGTACAATATCGATGAGGACGTCATTGACACTAGGTAAAATTGCCGTCAAATTAGACTCCCAATGATCAAAGGCAAAACCAGCATTGGGAACAACTTCTACTGAAACACTGGTCCCTGCTATCTCCGTTTGGGGACTCGGGAATGTTGAATTACTTAGGCCGTTCCAAACAATCGAACCAGATCCTAAAGGCAGAACATCAACAGTCGTAATGACATTACCCGTATTTCCAGTACCAAATTGAGCCTCTATCACCGCATCACTTTCGATGATTAATGTTGTTATTGGACTCAAGGGATCTGCAAAGGTGGCCGTTCCTGAAACAACCACCCACTGTGTAAATTCTGAACAAACACCGGTGCCATCCGCAACTGCAGTGATGTCAATGGGCATAGGATCTGTATTGCCACTAAAATATGTCCCCGTGTAAGGCACATAAATGGCAGGTGGAGCGGGCACCGTAATTTCCGATTCTTCGATAATGACGGAACCTGGACCTGAAATCTGAATGGTTAAGTTTTGCTGTGTCACATCGTAACAATCTTCCAACCCTTCCACGATGTCATTGGTTGATGTTTCTTCAGGGCAGCGCGCAAGGATATAATTTCTCAAATCTAGAACATTATTTTGCCAACCCGCCATGGTTCCGCCCCAGCGTGCAATTTGTCTGGGCATTTCTGCTTCAATATGCAAAATCATGCTGTCCAATACTTGCAACATTTTATCACATGAAAAAATGCCATTGCTCAATTCAGCATAGCGCTGAATGTAGTCCGCCGTAAAATCCGGATTATCAAACAATGCATTTAAAATAGGCACGTGACCTTGTCCACCAATATCGCCTTGCGAATCTATTTGACAAGGATCTGCATCTGGCGCGGTGGAAGCAACTCCAGTGTAGTTGACGTAATGACCAAATGTAGCATCATTGTCCCACAATGCATATCTCCATCTTCTAGCATCACCATTGGGGTTGTAGCCTCTCCACCATTGTGTATTCCAATTCAACCAATCGGTACAAACCGTGTAACCGTTCAAAATGAAATAGTCAATTAAACTCATGGTGTTGAATTGTGATACAACGTAATCATAGTTGGCTTGAACAGCCATGTTGTTGCCTGTGATAAAACCTTGAAGTGTACTCCAATTGCCTTGGGCATTGAAAGCTGGAGCGGCATCGTATTCAGCCCAAGTTCCTCCCCAAGTTTTCAAATAATCCACTTGACCACGGGATTGATCATAGTAATGCTCCGTGAAATCTGTATCATCAATTTTTTCTCTTACCTCATAAACGCCCCAATACTGGCCATTCAAGTATACAATGCAACTTCGTGTGGCGCGTTCATCACAATGTAAATCACCCAAGATGGACAGCTCACAAACGTAGGCATCACGAATATGTGCACCATCGCCTGAAAAAGGATAGTTATCATTGGCCGCAGCTTTGAAAATCAATCGATCATAATCATTTCTATTGCGATGTTGGAACAAAGGTTCTTCAACTGTATTGTCATAACCCAATTCATCTCTGCTGATGTAATCAAACCCACGCTGATCATAGGCATTGGAGTCATTACCATGCTCATTGCTATCACCATGATTCTCAGTGATAAAAACGCCACCAGCATTAAAAAATTCAACATTGGCCAATAGGTTGTTTGCACTGCCCGGCCATTGTCCCGTCATGTTGTTACCCGTTACACTAACTGTCAATATCCCGTGCGTATCTGCTCCAAAAAAATAGGTGTTGGTCTCAACGAAACTGGGCAGATGATTTGGGTCAGAGGAATAAACAATTGCGCGAATTACTGTTGTGGCATTAAGTGCAATGGGGCCGGAATAAATGGAACTTGTATTGCTGGGCGTATCGCCATTTGTGGTGTAGTAGATGGTTGCACCTGGCTCCGCTGTTGTAATAGTCACACCTATAGGTCCTGCATAAAAACCCGCCTGAAAATCCATTTCTGGTTTGATGGCATAAGCCGTAGCGCTTCCCGCAGCAATTGCAGCAGATAAAGGCGTTGGGTTGCTTTGAATCTTCCATGTGCTTGAGCCATCTGGAATTCTAGACCATGAATGATTGGCTTGATTGGGAATTAAAAAATCGGCATTGTTTTCAAAATCATAACTTTCAAGGACTACACCACCCGCATTGGAAAAAACGATTTCTTCATTACCGGTCTGATTGATTTTGAAATTGGTATTTAATCCTCCCAAATATCCCGGCTGATAATCACCTCTACCTGTCAACAAAACCAATCGATAGCCATTGGCAGGAACTGTTGTTCCAGCAGGAAAACTCCACTTTTGAGGATTAATCACATTGTCACTTAGCCAATACCCACTTATATCGACGGTCACTCCAGTTGGGTTGTAAAATTCAATCCAATCCTCAAAATTGTTTCCTCCAGCTGGCAAACCGTAATCTGCGTAATTGGCTATACAAATTTCGTTCACCAAAACTTGCGACACCGCAGTGTGTTGAAAGCAAAGGGCAAAGACGAAAACATAAAAAACATTTAATATTCTCACAATATACATATTTCAAAAATAAGACATTTATAGGTTAAAAAGGTTGCAAGATTCCTAAGTTTTAACGATTTAGTGTACTTTTGACACATAGCCTTCTGAATATGAAAAAAACTTGCTTTATTGTTTCGATGCTTGCGCTCTCTTTGGGTTGCGGACTCAACGGAAATGACGCTACATCAACAGCTCAAACCATTTCATCTCATGAAACCTTTGTAATCCGACACCCTGAATGGGTGAAGAACGCCACCATTTATGAGGTAAATCTGAGACAACACACTCCTCAAGGGACAATCAATGCATTTGTTCAAGACTTGGATAGAATCAAAAATCTAGGAGTGGATATATTGTGGTTTATGCCCGTTAACCCCATTGGTCAATTGAATAGAAAAGGAAGTTTAGGCAGTTATTACAGTGTAAAGGATTACAAAGGATTTAATCCTGAATTTGGTAGTATGGCCGATTTCAAGAACATGGTAAAAGTTGCCCATTCAAAAGGGATGTATGTGATTTTGGATTGGGTAGCTAACCATACAGCTTGGGACAATCAATGGATCACAGATCATCCAGATTGGTACACGCATGATGCCAATGGCAAGATTATTCCCCCAGTGGCTGATTGGTCAGATGTTGCTGACTTAAATTACAACAACAAAGACATGCGCGCAGCGATGATTGACGCTATGAAATTTTGGGTGAAAGAATGCGATATTGATGGATATCGTTGTGATGTAGCAATGGAAGTCCCAACGGACTTTTGGGACGACGCACGAGCTGAATTAGATAAGATAAAACCTGTTTTCATGTTAGCGGAAGCAGAACAAAAGGACCATCATCTTAAAGCTTTTGACATGTGTTACGGATGGGAGTTTCTGCATTTGATGAATGGTATTGCCAAAGGTGAAAAATCCCCCAATGACATTGACCAATACGTCAGTAAAAAATCCACTGAGTTTCCAAAATCGACTATTCACATGTACTTCACCACCAATCATGATGAGAACACATGGAATGGAACCGGCCCTGAACGTTACGGAAAAGCTCGCAACCTTTATGATGTTTTGGCATTCACGATAGGCGGCATGCCTCTCATCTATTCAGGTCAAGAGGGAAACGAAATGCATCCAGATGGCAAACCTCATCGCTATCGTTTTTTTGAAAAGGATACCATCAACTTCAATCAATACCCAAACTCCAACTTGTATCAAACGCTATTGAAGGCCCATCATGATATACCCGCTCTTTGGAATGGTGCCGATGGAGGAACTTTTAATCGTATTCATACCAGCAACAGCAAGATATACGCATATAGCAGAGTGAAGGGTGAAAGTCAAGTGATTGTAATGCTCAATTTCAATGAAGCTCCTCAAAGCACATCGTTCACAGATGTTATTCCCACTGGAATTTTCAACAGTATTTTTGATGGTAAAGGTCTTGCTCTTTACGCAACAGGCAATGCTCAAATTCAAGGTTACGGGTATCAAGTTTTTGTAAGGGAAAAATAATGGCCAAGTGCCTTGGTATAACTGGGGGTATTGGTGCGGGAAAAACCACAATATCCAAGATTTTCCAAACATTGGACATTCCTGTTTTTGATGCCGATGCAGAGGCAAAAGCATGTTACCAGGATACTGATACAATTGCTGAAATATCAGCAACTTTTGGTCATGACATTTTCATTAATGATGTGCTTCAACCAAAAGTATTGGCTTCAAAAGTTTTTGCATTCAAAGACAAATTAAAAAGATTAGAGTCCATCATTCATCCACGGGTGCATGACAGATGGATTGAATTTGCATTTAAACATGATGAACAACCCTACATCATCCGTGAAAATGCCATTTTAATCCCTTCTGGTGGTCATCTAACATGTAACAAAGTATTGCTCATTACAGCTCCATTGGAAGACAGGATCAATCGTGTGATGGCAAGATCCAGACTAACTCGTGAAGGAATATTAGAGCGGATCAACCACCAATGGTCTGAAGAAAAAATGCTACCCTATTGTCATTTTGTAATAGAAAACAAACAAACACCAACGATACTCGATGCCATTCTTCCAAAGGTCATTGAGATTGATCAGCACATGAGAAAGTAAATCCACAATTCACTTTTCATAACTTCCAAAGCGATGTGGACATAAGTCACAAAAAAAAGGCAAATTCGTTAAAACCGAAAGCCTATGTCAAGCAAAGCCAAACGTTGGGTACTTTGTACTTTGATTTTTACAAGCGTGTACCTCTTTATTGTACATTGATTTTCGCAAAAGCGAAAGCTCAAAGTATATTTAAGCCATGAACAATAACAACGCCCTTCGTTGGACAATTGCGGTGGCATCTTTGGGGTATTTTGTAGACATCTACGACCTCCAACTTTTCAATATCATTTCAAAGGCCAGCCTAATGGGAATAGGCATTACGGATCCCAAAGAAATCGATCAATGGGATTACCTTTTGTTTTTGTGGCAAATGGGAGGTATGTTGGTGGGTGGATTGTTGTGGGGTTGGTTAGGAGACGTTAAAGGACGAAAGCAAATTCTATTTGGATCCATTCTTCTGTACAGTGCGGCCAACATTGCGAATGCTTTTGTTCAAAGTGTTGAAATGTACAGTCTCATTCGGTTTATTGCAGGTTTAGGTTTAGCTGGAGAACTTGGCGCAGCCATTACTTTGGTTAGTGAGTTGATGGATAAAGAGAAAAGGGGGTATGGCACCATGGTCATTGTAACAATGGGTGCATTGGGGGCTATTGGCGCCGTTTTTGTCTCCAAATTGTCTATACCATTTTTTGGATTGGCTCCATGGCAAACTTCCTATATCATTGGGGGCGTATTGGGACTCTTACTGCTCACACTTAGGGTTGGCACATTTGAAAGCGGCCTTTTTGAGCAATGTGAAAAATCTGCTTCACAACGCGGTAACTTTTTGTTGCTTTTTAAAACAAAAGAGCGCGCGTTCCGCTATTTGGCTTGTATCGCGATGGGTCTTCCAGTATGGTATTGCGTTGGAATATTAATCAAGTTCAGCAAAACCTTTGCGCTTTTTTCTGATATACAAATTGATGTTAGCACGGGTATTGTTTTTACTTATCTGGGATTATCGTTTGGCGATTTAATGAGTAGTCTTTTAAGTCAATATTTCAGAAGCAGAAAAAAAACGATTACACTGTACTTGTGGCTTACGGTTATGGTGACATCAACTTATTTATTTGTGCATCCGGTGGGAATCTCTTTTTTCTATTTTCTTTGCTTTGCGCTTGGAACAGCCACAGGATATTGGGCTCTTTTTGTCTCCATGTCGGCAGAACTCTTTGGAACCAATATCAGAGCCACAGTAGCCAGCACCACCCCAAACTTTGTCAGAGGTGCTGTTGTCCCTTTGGTCCTCAGTTTCAAAGCTATGGAAAAGGGAATAGGCAGCATCAATGCAGCTGTTATATTAGGAATCATTACTATAGGATTGGCTTTGATTAGCGCGCATTACTTGAAAGAATCTTTTGGAAAAGACCTAGACTTTCAGGAGATGTAAGTTACAGACATCTTTCTCTAAAATAAAAGAGCTCCCCAGGGAGCTCTTTACATTTAACAATCAATCACTATTATAATACGTGATCTAATTTCTCAGTTAAAACATTTTTGGGAACCGCACCAACACTCTTGTCTACTACTTCACCATTCTTCAAGAAAACAATGGTAGGAATATTTCTGATGCCAAACTTCATTGAAGTCTCTGGATTCAAATCGACATTTACTTTCCCAACGATAGCGCGTCCTTCATACTCCTTAGCGATTTCTTCTACTACTGGAGTAACCATGCGACATGGTCCACACCACTCAGCCCAAAAGTCGATCAATACAGGTTTGTCAGTATTCGTGATCTCTGCAAAATTGAGGTCTGTAATTTCTAATGCCATTTTCTTAGTTTTTAAATAGGGCTACAAAGATAAGCCATTGTTTTGAAACAAAATTCTTTTTCCTTCATTTAATTGACTGGAAGTTTTCAACTTTTATAACGCTAAGAATTGAATTTCAACAAATTAAGAGGCTGTTAATCATGATACCAGATCAATACAAGTAATCTCAGGCATGATACCCACTCTTCCCGGAAAGCCCAAACATCCCAAACCTCTATTCACATATAAATTTTGCTTTCCTTCTGAATATAACCCTCCCCACCGTTTGTAACCAAACCATGACGAGGGACTCCACTTCAATCCCCAGTCCGGGATTTCCACACCAAACTGAGCTCCATGGGTGTGACCTGACAAAGTCAAAAAAATATTTTCCTTCCCCATGACCTGTTCTTCAAAGTGAGTAGGATCATGTGACAATAAAATTTTATTCATGTCCTCCGGTAATCCGCACATGGACTTTCTCAAATCACCAAATTGGAAGAAATTCCTTCCCCAATTTTCCACACCAATAATGGCCAATTGAGCTCCTTCATCACCAATAAGAACATGCTCATTTCGCATCAACCTAAAACCCATTTTCTTGTGCACATCTTCCAATTGCAACATGTTCAACCGTTTTTTTTCCAGCATCGATGGAGAATCACCGCGGTACATGTATTCTGCATAATCATGATTGCCCAAGATGGAATACTTACCAAGTTTAGCTTCTATGCTGGAAAATAGGGAGATAAAAGGCATAGCTTCCTCAGCTATATTATTCACCAAATCACCCGTAAAGAAAACCAAGTCCGGTTCTAACTCATTGATCAATCTAATGGCCTCTGCCACTTCATCTACCCCATCTTCACCAAAAGTTCCCAAATGGCTATCTGAAATTTGGACTATTCTCAACTTGTTTCTCCCAAAAGGCAGACCATTCAATTTCAATCTTTCAGACCGAACTTGAAAATTAAATTTTCCTTTGACCATTCCGTATACGAAGGAAGTAAACAACAAAGCTGAAGCACCTAATCCAACTTGATTCAAGAACTGACTTCGCGTAACACCGCTATTTCCAGATTGATCTTTAAACCAACGACTGTATATTCTCTTTAAGAAGTTCATTACATCATTTCCCAAATGAAAAATGGCGAAAGCAATCTTGGACAAACCAATCACAAAAATCCAACTCATCCCAGTTACGATCCATTGCGGTGGTCGGCCACTCTCCCTTTGCACCCCAATAATCATCGTTATCGATAAGATAATCAAAAGCAAAAATGGCAACCAATAGAAAAAAGAAAATATGCGCCAAAACCTCTCAATTCTATGCTTGAACAACTCTTTAAATCCTTTGAAAGCAAACCAATCGATGGCAAATAGGATTACTGTAAAAATAATGGGAACCAAAATGCTTTTCATGCGGGGTCGAAGTTACATCAGTTGGATGAACACATAATGGTAATTATTCCAAACGCAATTGGAATCGTTGATACATATTCTCTAAAGCAGGATTCTCTTTTCTCCAAGCTTCAAATTTCTCCGCGTTGGTTAACATAGCTACTTTTAAATCTTGAATTTTGGTAATGGCCGTCTCAAACATTAAGCCGACAATATTCTCATTGTCTTTAAAGAAATTGGCCAATTCACTTCTGATATCGTTGAAATAAATCACCTGGGTTTCACTTGGAAATTCCAAGGTCATGACACCGGCACTATACTTCAATTCAGCCATAGACATGGCAGTTTTTATCTGTCCTATGGGCAAAACACCACTATTCAAAAAAGATTTCCAAGCCAATGAAACTTGTTCTTCTGAATAGTCTCCACCCAACTCTTCAACAACCTCTTGCGCTTTTTCCTCCTGTTCTTTGGCCTTTTGAACCATTACAGATTGGATAGAAATAACATCCTTGGATTTGGCTATGGTCTCACTCAGACCGAGTGCAGGCTTTACTCTTGGCAAATCAGAAGAAACGTCCACTTTCTGATCTGACAAAGAAGACGTACTTGCTTCAACCGCAATGGATGATGGGGAGGCTATAGCTTGAGATGGGGAATAAGTAACGGTTTTGGCTGGCTGCTTTGGTGAGCCGCGAAATGGGATTATCCTATTTTTTTTTTTCGCCTTCCTTCCTGTTGGATTGAATGCTACAAATTTTCATGATGGTTAACTCGACTAAAAGCCGCTGATGTTTACTGGCTCGATAGTGAATATCACACTCATTGACCAAATCCATAGCCTCTATCAGGAATCTCAAATCCATCAGAGCAGCCTGCTCCACATACTTTTGACCCACATTCTCAGAGACTTCTAAAAGAGCTATAGTAGCTGGATCTTTGGACACCAACAATCTTCTGAGATGGCCTCCCCAACCCGATACAAAATGATGGGCATCAAATCCTTTATTCAGAATTGTATTAAAAAGCAATAAGGACTCTGGAATATCCTCTTTAAAAGCCAAGTCTGTCAATTGAAAATAATAATCATAATCCAACACGTTGAGATTCTCAATGACCAAATCATAAGTTAGATTTCTACCACAAAAGGCCACAACCTGATCAAAAATGGACAGTGCATCACGCATTGCTCCGTCTGCCTTTTCAGCAATCACGTGTAGGGCTTCAGGCTCAAAGGTCACACCTTCCTTGCCGGCTATGTCAGCAAGATGTTCTGTCATGTCCGCTACACGAATTCTGTTGAAGTCAAAAATTTGACAGCGGCTAAGTATGGTAGGTATGATCTTGTGTTTCTCTGTTGTCGCCAAAATAAAAATGGCATGGGCCGGTGGTTCTTCCAATGTTTTCAAAAAAGCATTGAAGGCACCAGAACTCAACATGTGAACCTCGTCAATGATGTAAATTTTATATTTACCAACCTGTGGCGGTATACGCACAGTATCAACAATACCACGAATGTCTTCAACGCCATTATTGGAAGCCGCATCCAGTTCAAAAACATTGAAACTTAAATCAGCACCATCTTCAATAAAACCATCATTGACTGCCTTGGCAAAAATCCTAGCGCATGTTGTCTTTCCAACACCTCTAGGACCACAAAAAAGATATGCTTGGGCTATTTGTTGTGTAGCAATTGCGTTTTGCAATGTCCTTGTGATGGACTTCTGTCCTACTACAGTTTCCCAAGTATCGGGTCTATATTTTCTTGCGGAAACGACAAATGCTTCTGACATAAGGCAAAGATGCAATTGAATTGATAAAAACAAAAATTCTTCTATCCACAGTTTTTACACAAGTACAAACACCCTATTATTGTCAAATGAATAGTAAGAATAAATTGGGATTGAAAGATGCTGTGATGATGGGCACTGGATCGATGATTGGATCGGGTATTTTCATTGTTAGTGCAAGCATGACACAACAATTGTACAGTGGACAATGGTTATTGCTGATGTGGTTCTTTACGGGATTCATCACCATCGCTGCAGCATTGAGTTATGGTGAATTGTCGGGTATGTTTCCGAAGGCTGGGGGTCAATACGTGTATTTGAAAGAAGCCTATCATCCGATGATGGGTTTTCTTTATGGTTGGAGTTTTTTTACTGTGATACAAACTGGAACGATTGCAGCTGTGGCCGTGGCCTTCAGTAAGTTCAGCGGATATTTCTTGCCCATCTTTGAGATGCAACCTGAAAATATCCTGTGGCAATTGGGATCTTTTTCCATTTATCCCGCACAACTCATGGGTATTGGGACGCTTGTCTTACTTACTGCTTTCAACACGCGTGGTGTAGAAACGGGCAAATGGATTCAAAGCCTTTTTACAAGTACCAAATTGGTAGCCTTGTTTGGTCTTTTGATCCTGGGATTCATTTTTGGATTTTCAGCAGACACTTGGAACAAGAATTGGGAAATCGGATGGCAATGGCAAAGCTTCAGCAACACTGGTGTTTTGACTGGATTGGCTTTTAGTGGATTCCTGGGAGCAATGGCCAGTGCATTGGTTGGATCTATATTTAGCAGTGATGCATGGAACAGCATCACCTTCATTGCAGGTGATATGATTTCACCCGAAAAGAACATTGGTCGCGCCCTGTTGCTGAGCACGCTCATTGTTACCATCATTTATGTACTCATGAATGTAATGTACTTGGGTACTTTACCGCTAAATGAAATTGCTTTAGCACCGCAAGAGCGGGTGGGAGTATCAGCAGCCAATGAGATATTTGGTCATACTGGAACTTACATTATTGCGGCCTTGATTATGGTCTCCACATTTGGCTGCAACAATGGGTTAATTTTCAGCGGTGCTCGCGTTTACCAGACCATGGCACATGATGGACTTTTTTTCAAACAGGCGGCAAAGGTTAATGCCAATGGAGTTCCTGCATGGGCATTGTGGGCACAATGCATTTGGGCTTCAGCTTTGTGTTTGAGTGGTAAATATGGAGACCTCCTCAATTACGTTGTTTTCACCGTTATGCTGTTTTATATTTTAACCATAGCGGGCGTAATCATTTTGAGAATTAAAAGACCCGAGTTAAACAGAACTTACAAGACACCATTGTATCCATTCCTTCCCGTTACCTACATCCTTTTGGCCTCCCTGTTCTGCATAGGATTATTGATTTATCAACCCGACTATACATGGCCAGGGCTAATCATTGTCATCATGGGAATTCCAGTTTATTACATCTTTCAACTAAAACAATCTCCAAAATAAAAGGGTGTGCCAAAGACACACCCTAATCCACTTTGAAGATGTTGTAAATTAATTCCCTCTAAAATCAGCTATCAACTGTCGCACATGTGAGCGATGGGCCTTGGTTAAGGCATCACCTGAAGCCGACTTCATCATATTGTCAATGTTATTCAAGGTTTGATTGATCATCCCTTGTGCCACGTTATCATACATGGATTTGGATTCCAAGGCTTTGATTAAACGTTCAGTATACTCCACTTGCAAGTTCTGACGAAAAGTATTGACGTTACTTGTCAAATCTGACGAGAAAATCGCGGAAGTCAAATCATTCATATATGCATCAATACTGTATTTATTGCCATACAAAGCAACATCAGAAAAACGTTCAAGAACACTGGGATGAAGCAAGTGAGATAATGTCCCGCGCTGAATGGATAAAACACGTGCGTGAATATTTGGATCATCATTATCCGAGAAATGCGAAAAACCTCGGCGTTGTTTCAACAAATGGGTATAAACACCACTCCACTGATCAAAGGCATTGGGAGCAAAGGCGTATTTCGTGAGTGCCGTCAGTGCTTCCTTTTGCTTCTCCATGCTCACTGGAGTCAATGGTTGGATTGCACCACTTTGCCCTTTGAATGCTCTGTTATAGTGAACACCCGCCATCTGACGTGTCATGATAGAAACTTGTGTAGCGTATTCTCCTGCTACCGTTCCAAAGGCTTGAACCAATTCTTGATAACTCTCATTGTCTTTAATCAATTTATCCTTGAGCTTTGGCATCAAGACATTAACCATATCACAACGTTCTGCGGCATATGCCACGGGATCACTGCTCAAATCATAAATATTGACATCAGGATCAATACCTCTACCAGGACTACGCATGTCATCTGCATCATTGCCATAGGCCAATTGATGTTCAGTGCTTCTATCTGTAATCTTTTTTAATCTGGCTTTTTCTGAATCTTCATCCGTCATTGCTGGAGAGTATCCATATTCAATGACCCAAAAATCATAAGGCCCAATGTTCTCATCACAGTAAGCTGCTTGTTCTTTTTCATTCAATTGATAATTAAAAGCAGGATACTCCATGATGCTATTCGCTAATCCTTCTTTTTTAATCTTTTCAACATTCTTGATATCCTTGAAAGATTGCAAAGTGCTTGCGCGCATGTTGTGGGTTAAGCCCAAGGTATGTCCTACTTCATGCAAGATCAAACGATACATCAATTGTCTTGCAACTTCCTTCTTCATGGCATCACCCATACCAAATGCATCAGCAATAGTACTACCTAAAGCCATTTGATGATTGCTCATGCCATTGGCTGCGCACAAAAATGGATTTCTGTTATTTGGGCCAAAAGAATTCTCTGAAAAACCATCACCTTTAAAAAATTTCTCTGCATTGACACGATTGATGATAGCAACCAATTCCAACATGATGTCGGCACCCAAAATCTCACCCGTTCTTGGATCGACAAATGAAGGGCCATAACCGCCGAAAGGAGGCGCTGGCGTAGAAGTCCATCTCAATACGTTGTATCTAATGTCACCGGCATCCCACGTTGCATCATCTGGTTGTTCTAAACAAACCACCGCATTCTTGAAACCTGCCTTTTCAAAAGCTGCGTTCCAACGCTCACAGGCTTCTTTGATAATGGGTCGCCACTCAATTGGAGTTGTATTTTCTATCCAATAAGTGATTGGTTTGACAGGCTCTGAAATAGCCAAACTTGGATCTTTCTTCTCCAATCTCCATTTGTGAATTACATCGCGATAATTGATGGTTTCATAAGAGGTCATATCATCCACCTGAGTAGAAAAGTATCCCACGCGTGGATCATCCATTCTAGGTTGGAATCCTGGGGATGGAAGACTAAGCAGACTGTGCTGATAATGAATGGACACATTCCGCGAATCAGCCAGGGCTTCGGAATTGACTTTTGGGCTACTATTCTCATACACATACTCAACTTTAATCTCGGTATTTTCCGGATAAGAATTGATGCGTGTTATATGGGTTTTAGAAGAAGATAAATTCCCTAAAACAGAAGGAGAGCCCGGGTCTGATGGGAATTTCACCAATTGCATTTTCTCTGACAAGAAAAGCGCATCACCGTCAATCAGATATTTGCTCTTGTCTTTGCTTGTGGCTTCAATTTTTTCAGCACATAAAATGGGATCGTTGATATTGGCTTTATTGGCCTTGTTCAATGGACTCTCAGGATCATAATAGTAATTGGTATTCTGCTGAACGATAGCCAGTTTATCATACCACTTCTCCACCTTAACCACCTTACTATCTCCGTAGGAACCTCTAAAATACCCTGCTTCAGCCGGTGCATCAACGATGTGACTGAAATAGATAAATTCTTGATTAATCTGACTCTGATTTATCTCAAGATAAATCTTACCTGTGGTTGTATCTCTATACAACGTAAATAACCCATCAATCTTGCGACATTTCTTGGTTATGTCTGCATACTTATCTTCTTCCTTTTTAGGAGGAGCCTGTTCTGCGGGTTTCTTTTTGTCCTTGCCTCTTTTCTTTTCTTCCTTTGTTTGAGAGAAACCATCAATAGAAAGCAAAACAATCAAACTAAAAACACAATACTTCAATTTCATAACAACTAATTTCTATTTTTAAATATGTAATAAAAAACAACTCCAACGGGAATAACCAAAAGACCAAAATAAGCTGCCGGATCATCGGACAATGCATTCTTGCTTATAAACCAAATAACCACAGCAGAGAACAACAAAGCAAGGATACTAAACACGATCAACCTCAAAGACCCCAACATCTTTTGGCGATAAACCATGAGAACAAAACCAATGCAGGTTAACAACAAGAAAAACCATTCCGTTATGGTTACATAAGTGTACAAAGATTCAAACTTACCCCAATAAAACACCAAGACAATAGCCCAAATAGACTGTAGTAAAATAGCATTCAGAGGAACGCCAAATTTGGGGTGTGCCTTTGCGAAAACACCTATAAAAACTCCTTCCTTGGCCATTTGCTGAATGATTCTAGGTGTAGCCAGAATATACAATCCAGCGCAACCAAATACCGAGAGTGCAATCAATAAAGACACCGCAATTCCACTACCAGCGACAACTTTCTCAGCAGCATCTGCAGCAAGCGTTTTGGTATTGGTGATCTCTGAAAGTGTAAGTACATGGGTGTATCCCAAATTACACAAAACATAAATTAACGTAACCACCAAGGTTCCGATAATCATGGCCCAAGGCACATCTCTTTTGGGGTTCTGCGCATCACCACTCACAAAGCTTGCGTAGTGCCATCCAGTATAGGACCACAAAACACCCACAAAGGCCTTGGCCCAATCCCACTCACCTGACTCCGTTGTAACAATAGGGCCGCTGTCAACTGGGCTTGTACCAAAGAACAACAACAGGATAATCAAACCAAAAATCCCGATCATTTTCAATATTGTGGCAATATTGGCAAACCACTCTGAACTTTTGAGAGAAAAGGTGTTGAATAAGGTTAAGACAACGATACTTATTGCCGCCACCAAAGGAATCATATCATCAGAATAGCCCAAAAACTTTTGACCGTAATCCGCAAAAACGACAATAAGGGCCGCGATTGTACCTGAACTGACCACTGTTAAAAGACACCAGCCATAGAGAAAAGCAGGAAGTTTTCCCATTGTTGATTGAAGATAGGTATACACCCCTCCGGCATGTGCAAACCTAGAACCCAACTCTGCAAATACCAAAGCGCCAATCATACTGACAACACCGCCCGCAATCCACAACAAATTCATGGATGCGATATCAGGCACAGCTGAGGCAATACTTGTTGGTGTTTTAAAGACGCCAGAACCAATAGTACTGCCGATGGCAATCATGATTAAGGCAAATAGGGACAAACCCTTGTTTTTATTCTCCATAAGGATAGTTTTCGAGAAATGTAAAAGTAAAAAAACGAATTGTAGTTTTCTTGGTTATTTTTGTCTTCAATGAAAATTGTTGACCAAGTCAAGCACAAAGCCGGATTGCAAATGTTGCGTAAGCAACCGGAACCATCGCGCATGAAACAAGCTTTTCATTTTGACAATGCTTCATCTATCGGTGTGCTTTATTTGGATGATGATGAACGGTATTTCAATAAAATTCGGGCCTTTTGCAAAGAACTGAAAGACAAACCCAACATCAAATCCATCAAGGCTTTGGGCTTTGTCAACACCAAAGAAAAAATGTTACCCATTTGGCAATCTCAAAAATTGGAGTTTGGATATTTCACTCAAGATGACTTGAATTGGCATTTAAGACCCATCAACCGGGTAACTGCATTTAGAAATGAAGATTTTGATATCCTCATTGATTTAACCGGAGGAAACAACGTTCCTTCATTGTACATCTTCAAGGAAAGCAAAGCTAAAATGAAAGTGAGTCTTCAATCCACCAGGGCGGAATCATATGCAGATTTTATGTTAATCATGAAAACGTCGCCCACATTGGAGGAGCTCATTTTACAACTGAAAAAATATTTAGGTAATAGCGCATTAAAATGAATGAATTGAAAGGATTAGGTGTTGCCATGGTTACACCATTTAAAAAATCAGGTGAAGTTGACGTCAATGGCTTAAAAAAACTCACGGATCATTTGGTAACAGGAAATGCTGATTACTTGGTGGTTCTTGGAACAACGGGAGAGTCCGTTACGCTGAGCAAGGAAGACAAAAAATTGGTACTTGAAACGGTGATGTCTACCAACAATGGTCGTAAGCCTATCGTCTTGGGTGTAGGAGGAAACAACACGGCGGACATTGCTTCGCAGATGGCTCGAATTGAGCCGCATGGCATAACGGCTTTATTGAGCGTTACTCCTTATTACAACAAACCAACTCAAAATGGATTGTTTGAACATTATAAAGCACTATCTGAAAGCAGCAAGCTACCCATTCTTTTGTACAATGTACCCGGAAGAACGGGTGTTAACCTTCTGCCCGATACCGTTTCCAAAATCGCTTTCGATTGCCGCAATATCATTGGTATCAAAGAAGCCTCAGGAAATGTAGAGCAAGTCATGTCCGTTATTCAGCAAACGCCCAAAGAATTTTTGGTCATTAGCGGGGATGATGCTTTAACTCTACCTTTGATTTCAGCCGGTTGTGACGGTGTAATATCTGTTGTTGGGAATGCCTTCCCAAAAGAGTTTTCTGAAATGGTCAACTTGGCGTTAACTGGAGATTTTGAAAACGCACGTTTGATTCATTATCGATTGTTAGATATTATAAAATTACTTTTCGTAGAAGGTAATCCTGCGGGCGTCAAAGAGGTCCTTTCTCAATTGAACATCTGCGGAGAATACCTCAGGCTACCGCTTGTTCCGGTGAGTGATGAGACCAGCGAAAAGTTGAGACATGAGATGATCGACCAAGGATTTCTTTCTTAATGAAAGTTGATTTATCCAAATACAAAAACCCCCATTATCAGCCTGGGCCTTTATGGAAACGGGCCTCTTGGCATATCCTCAATGCACTTTTCATTCAATCTTCCCTACCCTTTAGCAATCTAAAAATTTTATTGCTCAAAATTTACGGAGCAAAAATCGGAACAGGTTGCACCATTAAACCTGGAGTAAATAT